>NZ_JBKOOL010000023.1:0-48700 GCF_046764065.1 Nocardia sp. NPDC002869 | reverse complement strand
CGTAGCCGGGGCCTTCGTGACCCCGGCTACGAATGGTGACCGACCGGGGTAGAGGAGAGGTATACGCGAACCTGCGACCCGGCCGCGTCGGCCGACCATCCGGAGCGGACCGGAGGTGAGCGCGGACGCCCTGAGCACGGTCGTACCGGGCTACCTAGAATGAAACCTTCCTGCCCTGCCACATGTCTTCGGGAGCTACCGTGACCGTCCAGTCCGTCCGCCTCTTCGGCGATCCGATCCTGCGAGCCCGCGCGGCGGAGGTCACCGAGTTCGGCCCCGAACTGCGACAGCTGGTGACCGATCTGACCGACACCATGTACGACGACGGCGGAGTGGGGATGGCGGCCCCGCAGATCGGTGTCGGCCTGCGGGTGTTCGTCTACGACACCCGCGACGCCCGCGGGCATCTGATCAACCCGAGCTGGACCGCGCTGGACGAGGAGGAACAGATCGGTCCGGAGGGCTGCCTGTCGATCCCGGGGGTCAATCACGATACGAGGCGGGCCATGCGGGTGCGGGCGACCGGCGTGGATGTGGACGGCAACCCGGTCGAATTCGAGGCCGAAGGACTGCTGGCGCGCTGTGTACAGCACGAAACAGATCATCTGGACGGCACTCTGTTCATCGACCGGCTCGATCCGCCCGACCGGAAGCAGGCCATGCGCACCATCCGTGAATCCGACTGGTTCATCGCCGGGCTGACCGTCCGGCCGAGCCGCGCTCTCGCCGAGCGGGACCGCTGATGCGGATCGTCTTCGCCGGTACTCCCGACCCGGCCGTCCCGTCGCTGCGCCGGCTCCTCGATTCCCGGCACGAGGTGGTCGCCGTGGTGACGCGGCCCGACGCCGTCGCCGGGCGTGGCCGGAAGCTGAAACGCTCACCGGTCGGGCAACTCGCCGATGAACACGGTATCCCGGTCCTCACCCCGGGTAGGCCCGGCGATCCCGAATTCGTCGAGGCGCTCACGGAGTTGGCGCCGGACTGCTGCCCGGTGGTCGCCTACGGCGCGCTGCTACCGCCGCGGGTGCTGGAGATTCCGAAGTACGGTTGGATCAATCTGCATTTCTCACTGCTGCCCGCGTGGCGTGGCGCGGCACCGGTCCAGGCCGCCATCGCGGCCGGTGACGAGATCACCGGCGCGTCCACTTTCCGGATCGAGACCGGTCTGGACACCGGCCCGGTCTACGGCGTGGTGACCGAGCGGATCGCGGTCACCGATACCGCCGCCGATCTCCTGGGCCGGCTGTCCGACAGCGGCGCGGCGCTGCTGGAGCAGACCCTCGACGGTGTCGAGGACGGCACTCTGCAGGCGATTCCGCAACCGGCGGAGGGGGTCTCCTACGCACCCAAGATCACCGTCGAGGCGGCACAGGTCCGCTGGGATCAGCCCGCGCTGGCGGTCGGCCGCGCCATCCGGGCGGTGACCCCGTTCCCCGGCGCCTGGACCACGGTCGCCGGGAGCCGTCTCAAACTGGGTCCGGTGGAGCTGGTCGAAGAGGTGCTGCCCGAGCGGCAGATCGAGGTGCGCAAAACCGGTGTTCTCGTCGGTACCGCCACCACCGCGGTACGGCTGGATCAGGTGCAGCCGCAGGGCAAACGGATGATGGCCGCACTCGACTGGGCGCGCGGCGCCCGTCCGGCGTCCGGCGCGGTGGTCGAATGACCGGCGCGAGCGGCGACCGGCCCCGGGGCTTCTGGCGCCATGCCGACCCCCGCGCGGCCGAATCCGACGCCCCGCGCAACGAATCGCCGGAGCGCCGGGGTGATCCGGGGCCGGGCGGCCGTTCGGCGGGGCCCGGATCGGGCCGGCATCCGGCCGAATCCCGGCAGGACCAGCGCGCGAGCGGTTCTCGCGGGGACGAGCGTGCGCCCGGGTCCGGGCAGGACCGGAATCCGGGCGGTTTCCGCCGGGGCGAGCGTGCGGGTGATGCCCGGCAGGGCGAGCAGTCGGGCGGGGCCCGGCAGGACCAGCGTTCGGCAGGTTTCCGCGGGGGCGAGCCGCCGGCCGGCCCCCGGCAGGATCGGCGCGAGGGCGGTTCCCGCACCGACCGGCGTCCGGCCGGCGACCGGCTGGATCGTACGGCCGGATCCCGGCGAGATCGTCCGGCCGGGGAACCCCGGGGCAATCCCGAGGGCATCTCCGGTCCACGTCGACGCCGGGATCGGCCCGAGACCACCGGATCCGGCGAGTCCGGCGGGGACCGCGGGCAGCCGCGTCACGGCGGGGCGGAGCCCGCTCGCGGTGCGGGCGGTGGCCCCCGTCCCGACCGGGAGAACGGTGTGAGTCGGGGCCGGCGTCCGGCCGGAGCGTCCGACCGTGCCGGCCGGAGTGAAGCTCCCGGGGGCGCCGATGCCGCCCGGAAACGAACGGATGACAGCCGGGACGACCGGCGCGGGGATCGGCGCCGGGGCTCGGCGGCGGCCGCGCAGGGTCGCGGCGCCGGGAAACGGGCCGACGGTCCGGCCCGGGCCCGGCCCGGCCGGGGTCATGGTGCCGCGCGCACGCCGGCGGATCCGGCGCGCACCGTGGCGCTGGAGACCCTGCGCGCCGTCCGCGAACGGGACGCCTACGCCAACCTGGTGCTGCCCGGACTGCTGCGCGAATATCGTGTGGAGGGACGTGACGCGGCGCTGGCCACCGAACTCGGTTACGGAGCGTGCCGGGCCCTGGGTGTACTCGACGCGGTGATCGCCGACTGCGCCGGACGTGAGATCGACCAGATCGACGGCTCGCTGCTGGATATCCTGCGCCTCGGCGCCTACCAGTTGCTGCGCACCCGGGTCGAACCCCACGCCGCGGTGCACACCGCGGTCGAATTCGCCCGTGCCGAATCCGGCACGGGGCGTTCCGGTTTCGTCAACGCGGTGCTGCGCCGCGTCGCCGAGCGGAGTCCGCAGGAGTGGATCGAGCGGCTCGCCCCCGCCGATCCGATCGGCCGCATGGCCTTCGAATTCGCCCATCCGATGTGGATCGCGCAGGCGTTCGCCGATGCGCTGGGCGCGGACGCGGGTGAACTGCCGGAGCTGCTCGCCGCGGACGACGCCCGGCCGCTGGTGCACCTGGTGGCGCGTCCCGGCGATATCACCGCCGAGGAACTCGCGCTGGTCACCGGTGGCGAGGAGGGCCGGTGGTCGCCGTACGCGGTGTATCTGGAGGGCGGTGACCCGGGCGCGCTGGAACCCGTGCGGGAGGGCATGGCCGCGGTCCAGGACGAGGGCAGTCAGCTGGTGGCCCTGGCGCTCACCCGCGCCCCGCTGCACGGCGCCGACGGCGGCCGCTGGCTGGACCTGTGTGCCGGTCCGGGCGGGAAGACGGCGCTGCTCGGGGCACTGGCCGATATCGACGGTTTCCGGGTCGACGCGGTCGAGCCGGCCCGGCATCGGGCCGAACTGGTCCGCACCGCGACGCGCGGGCTGCCCGTGCAGGTGCATATCGCCGATGGCCGCGACAGCGGTCTGGCGGCGGGCTACGACCGCGTCCTGGTGGATGCTCCGTGTACCGGTCTCGGCGCGCTGCGCCGCCGCCCGGAGGCCCGGTGGCGGCGGACCCCCGGCGATATCGCCGATCTGGTCGCCCTGCAGCGTGAACTGCTGACCGCGGCCTGGGACCTGGTGCGCCCCGGTGGTGTGGTGGTGTATTCCACCTGCTCGCCTCATCTGCCGGAAACCGTTGCCGTAGTGGCGGATACGGTTCGCCGCACCGGCGCCGAACAGCTCGACGCCCGCCCGCTGCTACCCGGCGTCACCGGGCTCGGCGCGGGCCCGGCCGTCCAGCTGTGGCCGCATCGGCACGGGACCGACGCCATGTTCGTGGCCGCGCTGCGCAAACCGGCTTAGCCGCCGGGCGCGCGAGTGGCCACGGATTTCCGAACCTGCCGCGTCCGCGCCCGGCACACTGTCGCTATGGGTATCACCTGGGCGCACGTGGTACGGATGGCCACCGAGCTGCCGGAGGTCGCCGAATCGACCTCCTACCGCACCCCGGCGCTGAAAGCGGCGGGCAAGAGTTTCGCGCGGTTGCGCACCGAAGCCGAGGGCGGTCTCGCGCTGCGCTGCGAGATGGTGGAGAAGGAGGCGCTGCTGGCCTCCGGCGACCCCGCCTTCTACACCACCCCGCACTATGACGGCTATCCCTACATCCTCATCGACCTCCACCGCGTCGATCCCGGCCAGTTGCGCGAACTGCTGGACGCGGCCTGGTGGCTGGTCGCGCCCGCGCGGCTACGGCGCGCCCGCGAGCGCGACCTGTGACCGTACGCTCCGGCCGGGGTCGCGGGGGCGAGCCGGCCTGGCCCTCGGCGGGCACCGCCTATACGGCGTGGACCTTCACCCAGGTGCTGTTGACCGCGACATTACCGGAGATACGGTCCACCTGATCCGGATCGTGCAGCAGGTTCACGTTCGCGCCCGGTACCGCGGCCGCGACGGTCCAGCCGACACCCGGCTCGCCGTGACCCCAGCCGTGCGGGATGGCGACCGTACCCGGCCGGATCTCGTCGCTGATCTCCACCGGCACCACGATGGAGCCGATGGGTGAGCTCACCGTGACCCGGCCGCCGTCGGACAGTCCGCGTGCGGTCGCGTCCTGCGGATGCATGAGCGCGGTGCAGCGGTCGCGGCCCTTCACCATCGACGGCACATTGTGCAGCCAGGAATTGTTGCTGCGCAGATGGCGCCGGCCGATGAGACGCAGATCGAAACCGAGGTCACGGTCCGCGCCGCCCGCGCGCGCCTCGTCGAGGAGCCGGCGCGCCTCGGTGACGAACTGCCGCGGCGCCAGCTGAACTCTGCGGTCGGCGGTGGCGATGAGCGAATGCCGCCGCGGCTGCAGTGGGCCCAGGTCGATACCGCCGCGGGCTTCGCGCACCTTCTGCACGGTCACGCCCTTACGGCCCCGGCGCAGTACGCCGTGCGGGCCGACCGCGATACCGAGCGCCGCGGCCCGCAGCGGGCTGAACCGGGCGAAGACCGCGTTGAGGGCGCGGCCGGTGAGCGAGCGCAGCGGAAGCGGCAGGACCTCGGTGGTTGCCGCAGTGCGCTTCGCACAGGGTGCATTGCCGGGCGATGGTTTCAGCGGTCATCACTCACATCACCTTCCGCCGCGTCGTCGTCGACGCGCGACCCGCAGGAGCGCCGGATTACGGGCTGATCCGGCTGATCGGTTGCTGGGGAGAAAAGCGGGCTCTCGGAATGGTCGTTTGAGATAAATACCCACTCATACTCTTGAGGATGAGGATTGACCGAATGGCGAAGCGGGCACAACAGGTGCGGCGATTACTCCCGGGACGACTGTTCGCGCAACCGGGCCAGCGTCTTGGCGAGAATGCGCGACACGTGCATCTGCGAAATACCCATCTGCTGCGCGATCTGCGTCTGGGTCATCGACTCGAAGAATCGCATGGTGAGAATCCGCCGCTCCCGCTCGGGCAACCCGGCCAGCAGCGGCCGGATCGCCACGTATTCCTCGACCCGGTCGAATTGCGCTTCCTCTTCGCCGAGCGTGTCCAGCAGGGACGCGTCCGTATCGCGTCCCACCGAGGCGGCATCGATCGATGTCGGTTGATAGGCGTTACCGGCGATAACGGCCTGGGTCACTTCGTCCGGATCGACATCCAGCTCGGCGGCGATCTCCTTGGCCGTCGGCGAACGACCCAGCGACTGCGACAGCGAATCCACCGCGGCGCCGATCCGCAAATGGGTCTCCTTGACCCGGCGCGGCACCCGCATCGCCCAGGTGTTGTCCCGGAAATACCGGCGCACCTCGCCCATGATCGTGGGCACCGCGAACGACAGGAAGTTGGAACCGCGCGAGATATCGAAACGGTCCACCGCGTGCACCAGGCCCACCCGGGCCACCTGGGTCAAATCGTCGAACGGCTCGCCGCGGCCACTGAACTTCCGGGCGATATGGTCGGCCAGTGGAATGCAGCGCGCGATCAACTCGTTGCGCAGCGCCGCCTGCTCCGCCGAATCCGGTTCGGCATCGGCGAGCCGGACGAACAGATCCGCGACATCATCGTATCCGCCCGCCGAGGACGATTTCTCCAGCTCCTCGCGCGTTTCGGTATCGGCCTCGGCGTCGGCTTCAGCGGTGTCGGCCTCGCTCGCCGATTCCCGATCATGCTGGTCCTCGGGAGATTCGAGCGGCTTGTCCTGCTCGCTCACTACGCTTTCCCCCGGACCCGACGGAACTCGACCGCTGTCGGGTATCCGGAAACCTGCTGATCGAAGGGGTCCTGCCGGGCGTCCACCGAATCGGTCAGGGTACGCAGGACATGCCAGCCGAAACTGCGCGCGTCGGGCAGTCCTTCCTGCGCCGCGACCCCGGCGACCTGCACCCGTAATTCGGTATCGCCGATGCTGAACACACACTGCAGGCTCGTTTCGGGCGCCGCCAGGCCGATCAGTGTGGAACATGCCTCGTCCACCGCCAGCCGGATATCGGCGACCTCGTCCAGCGTGAAATCACTGAGCAGGACCAGAGTCTCGGCGAGACCGCGCACGATCGGCAACTGTGTCACCGATGCCGCCACCCGAATCTCCACCGGGGCACCGTGGAGCCCTTGTTCCGCCGAAGTATTGATCACGCAGCCGAGTGTATGGGCGCATCGTCACAAAGAGGGGGGCGGGGCACGCCCGCAGGCGGAATCCGGCCGAGAAACCGGGTCCGCGGTGCCGCACGTCTGTCCCGATGGCCGGCGGCCACGCCCGGCCGGAGGCGGCACCGGCGAACACCGCCCCCGGGGCCGCGCCGCCACGGGCGCCGCCATACACTCCCGCTGTGACTGCGTCCGAGCCCACGTTCACCCGTCCTACGGTCCCGATGATCGCCCCGTCGATTCTGTCCGCCGATTTCGCCCGGCTGGCCGACGAGGCCGACGCGGTATCGACCGCCGACTGGTTGCACGTCGATGTGATGGACGCGCATTTCGTCCCGAATCTGACCCTGGGGTTGCCGGTGGTGCGGAGCCTGCTGAAGGCCACCGAAATTCCGCTGGACTGCCATCTGATGATCGAGGATCCGGCCCGGTGGGCGCCGCCGTACGCGGAGGCGGGTGCCTACAACGTGACCTTCCATGCGGAGGCGACCGAGGATCCGGTGGCCGTGGCCCGTGATATCCGGGCCGCCGGCGCCAAAGCGGGGCTGTCGGTGAAGCCGAACACCCCCATCGAGCCGTACCTGGAGATCCTGCGCGATTTCGACACGCTGCTGGTGATGAGTGTCGAGCCCGGGTTCGGCGGGCAGTCGTTCATTCCGGAGGTGCTGGAGAAGGCCCGGATCGTGCGGCGTCTGGTCGATGCGGGGGAGCTGCGCCTGGTGGTGGAGATCGACGGTGGGATCAACGCCGACACCATCGAACAGGCCGCGGCGGCCGGTATCGACTGCTTCGTGGCGGGTTCGGCGGTGTACAACACCGAGGATCCCGGCGCCACCGTGGAGAAACTGCGCCGGCAGGCGGAATCGAGCCGGTCGGCGCATCACCTCACCCACTGAAGTCCGTGGGCGGCGCCGGGGCACCGGTTCGCCGCGGCGTCGGTACGTGCGCACGGCATCTTCCGCCCGACCAGATATCACCACGCTCGACGAGCAACTGCTGTACCGGTTGCGCAGTGCCGGTCTCCCGGAACCTAGGATGAGCGGCAGCGATACCATCGGCCGGCTGCCCTTGGTGCGCAACGCGTCCTGGCGCACGGCCGGTGCCGGGAGAGAGCCGGTGACCTCGCGGAAGCCGAGCATTGGTATCGGAGAGGAATCAGGGCCGGTGCCCATATCGGCGTGATCGCCTTGGTGAAGCTGCTCATCCTGCGAGACCGGTGGGACGAAGCCGAGCGGGTCTGCCGCGCCTCCGCCGAAGCCGGCCGAGCGGAGGGTATGAGCGTGTTGGGAATGCTTCTCGAACAGCGCGGCGATCCGATCGAAGCGCGGTACCGGCAGGAGGCGGCCCGGGCAGTGTTGCCCGGTCCGAATCGACGAGAGACCGGGCCACCTCCGGCATGATCGGGTGCGCCGAGGCGGTTCCGCCGCCGGAAGGCGCGAGAAGCGGGAGAGCGGGGGCCTCGTCGCGGTCCCCGCGGCTACGATCGGCCCGGGCTCAGCGGGTACCGGCAGAGCACTCGCGGGCGGCGTCGACCACCGTGTGCTGGGGCGGCCGGGTCCCCAGTACCTCGGGCTCCGCGACCCACAGTCGGTAGCCGCTGGCCTCGTCCTCGGGTGAGGGCAGCACGATCTGGCTGCCGGTACCGGCGACGGTGGTGTAGAGCCGGAAGAGTTCGGCGGCGGCGGTAGCGGTGAATTCCTCGTGCCGGGTGGGACCGGTGAGGAAGGTCCAGCGCCGGGCCCGGGGATGGGCGAAGACGGGTCCGGCGATCCCCGCCGCCCGTAGTCGTGACAACACCTGTTCACCGAGTTCGGTCGGCATGGTGACGGCGCCGTAGGTGGCGCCCACGTGCAACAGGATCCGTCGGGACGCGGCATCGACCACCGCGGGCAGCAGATCCTTCTCCCGGTACCGCCGGCAGTGTCGATCCAGGGCGGACTCGGTGAAAGTGGTCATAGCGGTTCGGCTTCCTCGAGTGGTGGCGTGCCCGGCCGGGGCGCGGGCATCCACCGGGGCGGATGTCGCACGGATCCGACGGGTGTGGTCACCGCGGGGATCCGGTGCCCGGACAGCACCGTCGCCGGGCCGAGAGACGCTGGATCACCGCGGCGGTGCGGGGTCTCCCCGGCCCGGGCTGTCGTGGGCGGATCCAGTTGTCGTGATGGCTTGTGGCGCACGGTGTTCCGCGGCGGTGGCCGTCCTCGTACGAGTACTGCGCCGGGCCGCACCGTGGGGTGGTCGAGGTGGGTGAGCCGGTCACCTCACAATATTGCGTCAGCTGCTGTGAGCGTGCAAATCGAGGAACATTTCGGGTTTCGATGCGGTATCGGTGGGGCAAAGAGGCGTCGGGTGAGTCCGGTCCGGACCGGATCGCAGCCCGTCGGAAGCGGTATGGCCGACTGCGGTCCGAAAGTGACGGCCATCTCTCGATCGGAAAATTTCCGGATCGCCTTCCGTGGCGCCGCGGCCGCGCGACCAGAGGCTCCCGCAGGGTGGTCCGCGTCATGGCCGGGCCGGAGGGTGGGAACTAGTCTGGTCGTGGACGGCGAACTGGGAATACTCGGTACCACTCCCGCCGTTCCGTATGCGGAACACCGACGCGAACGGGAGAAGACATGTTCACGGGCATCGTCGAGGAACTGGGCGAAATCGTCGCCCGCGAACAATCCGCCGACGCGGCGCGGCTGACGATCCGCGGGAAAGTGGTCACCTCCGATGCCGGACACGGAGATTCGATCGCGGTCAACGGTGTCTGTCTGACCGTCGTCGACGTCATCGACGACGCGTTCACCGTCGATGTCATGGGCGAAACGCTGCGCCGGTCGAGTATCGGCGGTCTGGAACCGGGTTCGCGGGTCAATCTGGAGCGCGCGGCCGCGGTGAACAGCCGGCTCGGGGGCCATATCGTCCAAGGGCACGTGGACGGCACCGGCACCATCCTGGCTCGGACCCCGGAGGACAACTGGGAAGTGGTCCGGATCTCGCTGCCCGACGCGATCGCCAGGTACGTGGTGGAGAAGGGCTCCATCACCGTGAACGGCATTTCGCTCACCGTCTCCGGGCTGGGCCGGGCCGATACACCGGCCGCCGACGGCAACCGGGACTGGTTCGAGGTCTCGCTCATCCCGACCACACTGAGTCTCACCGATCTGGGCGCATCCACCCCCGGGACCGTCGTGAATCTCGAGGTCGACGTGATCGCCAAGTACGTCGAGCGCCTTCAGCAGCGCGGTTGATGACTGCGGCCGCGCCCGAACCGGCCGAACAGACCCAGTAGTGTGATCGGGACCTATCGAGATGGAGCATTACAGACGTGACCAGGTTCGACAGCATCGAGCGCGCGGTCGCCGATATCGCGGCCGGTAAACCGGTCGTCGTGGTCGACGACGAGGACCGGGAGAACGAGGGCGACCTCATCTTCGCCGCGGAGAAGGCCACCCCGGAGCTCGTGGCGTTCATGATCCGCTACACCTCGGGTTACATCTGTGCACCGCTCACCGGTGACGATTGCGATCGGCTGGGACTGCCGCCGATGTACGCGGTGAACCAGGACAAGCACGGCACCGCGTACACCGTGTCGGTGGATGCCCGAGAGGGCGTGACCACCGGCATCTCCGGTGCCGACCGGGCCACCACCCTCCGGCTGCTGGCCGACGGCGATGCCAAACCGAACGATTTCACCCGTCCCGGTCATGTGGTGCCGCTGCGGGCCAAGGACGGGGGCGTGCTCCGCCGGCCCGGTCATACCGAGGCCGCCGTGGATCTGGCACGGATGGCCGGCCTGCGGCCGGCCGGGGTGATCTGCGAGATCGTCAGCCAGAAGGAAGACGGGCATATGGCCCGCACCGACGAGCTGCGGGTTTTCGCCGACGAGCATGAACTGGCGCTGATCTCGATCGCCGAGATGATCGCCTGGCGGCGTAAGCACGAGAAGCATGTCGTGCGGGTGGCCCAGGCGCGTATCCCGACCGTGCACGGCGAGTTCACCGCCGTCGGATACCAGAGCATCTACGACGATGTCGAACATGTCGCGCTGGTCCGCGGGGATGTCGGTGACGGCGAGGACGTGCTGGTCCGGGTGCATTCGGAGTGCCTGACCGGTGACGTGTTCGGTTCGCTGCGCTGCGACTGCGGGCCGCAGCTGGACGCGGCCCTGGAGATGGTGGCCGCCGAGGGCCGCGGCGTGGTGCTCTACATGCGCGGGCACGAAGGCCGCGGTATCGGGCTCATGCACAAGCTGCAGGCCTATCAGCTGCAGGATTCGGGCCACGATACGGTCGACGCCAATATCGAGCTCGGCCTGCCCGCCGATGCCCGCGACTACGGGACCGGCGCGCAGATCCTGGTCGATCTGGGTCTGCGGTCCATGCGGCTGCTCACCAACAACCCGGCCAAACGGGTCGGGCTCGACGGCTACGGACTACGGATCACCGAACGGGTGCCCATGCCGGTCCGGGCCAATGCCGAGAACCTGCGCTACCTGCGCACCAAACGCGACCGGATGGGCCACGATCTGGTGGGTCTCGACGATCTGGATCTGGGGGAGACAGCGCAGTGACCTCCTCCCGATCGAAAGGCGGAAACCGATGAGCGGCACCGGAGTACCGAGCTTCGCGCTCGCCGACGCCAAGGACCTGCGGCTGGCGATCGTGGCCTCGCGCTGGCATACCGAGATCTGCGACACCCTGGTCGCCAACGCCGAACGCGTCGCCGCCGAGGCCGGGGTGCGCCACACCACCGTCGCGCGGTGCGCCGGGGCGATGGAGCTGCCGGTGCTGGCCCAGGAACTGGCCCGCACCCATGACGCCGTGGTCGCGCTCGGCGTGGTGATCCGGGGCGGCACCCCGCATTTCGACTATGTCTGCGATTCGGTGACCGCCGGCCTGACCCGGGTCTCGCTCGACGAGAGCACCCCGGTCGCCAACGGCGTGCTCACCACCGACAACGAAGCGCAAGCCCTCGACCGGGCCGGACTGCCGGATTCGGCGGAGAACAAGGGCGAACAGGCGGCGGCCGCCGCCTTGGATGCCGCCCTCACCCTCCGCGGTCTGCGCGCGGCAGGCTGAGCCGTGCCGGTCGTACGGATCTGGCGCCGGGGGCAGGCCTCCGGCGGTGACTCGGGGGCCTCTTCCGAATGGGAGTTGGAGGTACGCCCGCGGAAGTCGCGTCGCACGGCGGTGATCGTCGCGGTGCTCCTGGTGGTGGCCTTCGTGCTGTTCGGGATCTTCCTGCGAACCGACTACACCGGGGTCAACTTCCGGGTGGTCGATCAGTTCGCGATGGCGTGTATCGGGATCTTCGGCGCGGCGGCCGTGCTACTGCTCACCCGCCCGCGCGTGCGGGCCGGTCGGCGCGGGGTCGTGGTCCGGAACGTGCTCGGGGACAACGAGTTCGATTGGAAGCATATCCGCGGGGTGACGTTCCCGGACCGTAAGGCGTGGGCTCGGCTCGAACTGGTGAACGACGATTACGTCCCGATGCTGGCGGTGCGATCCAACGACGGTGAGCACGCCGCGGCGGCGCTGGACCGGCTCCGTGACCTCGGTGTCAAGTACGCCCCGCCGGACTGATCCGGCCCGGCTCCGGGGCCGTGCCGTATCGCCTGCTCGATCCCGGTCGGAGCGGGTCCCGGCCGGTGCCCGTCTCATGGGCCGGGTCGCGACGGCCGACTACTCCACTCGGACGATCGGTGGCAGCTGGTAGCTGCCGTCGAAAACGGCATCGAGTGGTTCGTAGATGCGCAGCATCGGCCGGAACTGGCCGGCGGGGGCGGGGAGCCAGTTGGCCCGCCGCTGCGGATCGCTGGGTTCGTCGTGCTGCACCACCACCGTCAGCGATCCGTCCACCGTCCGCAGACCGGGCGTCCGGTCACCCAGCGAATAGCGCTCGATCGGGTTCGCGACCAGGAAGAAATCCGGGGTGTCGTACATGGTCAACGACCAGAACGCCCCGCAGGGTGGAGGCTCGGCGAAGCGCACCTCGTAGCGGTGGGAGCCGTGCAGCGGCCGGTCCTCGCCATCGGTGAAGGCCATCGCGTAGGCGGCCTCGTAGCCGTGGTTGCCCCAGAGCCCGGCGCGGGCCGCGCCCGCGCGCAGCAGATAGCGGTCCGGATCGTCGGGGAGCTTCCAGTGCGGATCGTCGAGGGCGCCGACGCCGAAGAAATCCAGGTTGTAGTCGAAGATGTGATAGGTCAGATTCCAGCCGTTCTGCCGCGGCGCGCTGCTGTGGGTGGCGGCCGCCTCGAGGCGTTCCTTGCCGGCCGCGAGGCCCTCCCGCAGTACCGACGCCCGTTCCGGGTCGAGATCGGTATAGGGCGTATCGGTGTCCAATAACCCCAGCATCTCGAAACGCTGCTGGTAGCGGCGGTCACGATCAGCGGGCGGAAAGGCCCGGATACCGACGCGGAGCTCTTCGAAGAAGCGCAGATCTTCCGGAACCCCCGGTACGGGGGCGGGCAGATCCGGCGCGGCGGCGGTCGGCGTGAGGTGCAGGGCGTTCTGGAGAGCGCGCACCGCCGGTAGATCCGACTCCCCGTCCACGGCCCACCGGCCCACAATGGTGGCGACCGTGGTCGGGAACTCGATAACGGTGACGCCTTCGGGGGGCATACCGTCCCAGCCGGGCGCGACCAGCAGGTAGGCCCCCGGGAGAGTGCCGGTGGCGCGATGGCCGATATAGGCGAAGTTGTTCGTCCAGGCGTCGACGAACTGCAGGACGTAGTAGCGGCCCGCCGTATCCGGTACGTCCAAGCGCACCGGGCCGGCCGCGGTGGAGACGTTCGCGATCGAATAGACGGTGTCGTTGTTGATGGAGACGAAGGTGTCCTGCGGCCCGGCCAGCGTGGTGGCATGGCCGAAGACGTTGAGCGGTGTCGGCGGCAGGCCACCTATCCCTTCGCCGGTGAACCGCGCGATCTGCCGGAGGTCGTAGACGAGCGGGAAACCGTAGACGAACGCGTCGGCCGCCAGGGTGGTGAGTTCGGCCCGGGACAGCCCGGCGGTATCGGTGCTCGGCATGACACCAGGGGACCACCGGCGACCGCTCGGCGGCTCACCCGGCGCGGGTGAGCCGCCAGGGCGCGGCGTGGTTCACCGCGTATCGCCGAGGACCTCGCCTTCGCGCCGGGGGTCGGCCCCGCCGATCCAGCTGTTGTCACCGTCGCGGCCGAGCACACTGAGCCCGCTGGTCTGCGGGGCCACCGAGACCTGATGGCCCCGTTCGCGCAGCCGGGTGACGAGGGGGTCGTGGGCGCCGTCGTCACCCGCGTCGATCGCCGGATGCTCACCGCCCACATTCGTGACGGGCGTATTCGCGGCGCCGACGGCCGGCGCGGAGACCGCCTGCTGCGGGTCAAGACCCCAATCCAGCATGCCGACAAGGGTTTTCACCACGAACTGGATGATGACCGAGCCGCCCGGAGAGCCGACCACATGGGTGAGCGCGCCTCGCGCGGAGTCGTTGCCCTGCTCGAACACCAGGGTCGGGCTCATGGAGCTGCGCGGCCGCTTTCCCGGCTCGATCCGGTTGGCGACCGGCTTCCCGTCGGCGCCCAGCGGCTCGGTCGCGAAATCGGTGAGCTGGTTGTTCAGCAGGAATCCGTCGACCATATGGAAGGAACCGAAGGCCGATTCCACGGTGGTGGTCATGGCCGCGGCATTGCCGTAGGAATCGACCACCGAGATATGGCTGGTGCCGTGTTCGGGCTGCTGGGGGCCGATACCCACCGGCGCGGCCCCGAAATCACCGGGCTGCGCGGTGCCCATGCTCCGGCGTGGGTCGATGAGTTCGGCGCGTTTGTCCAGGTACTCCGGGTTCACCAGTGTCTCCGGTGAATTGCCCGGCAGCGGAACGTAATCGGGATCGGCGACGAATTTGTCCCGGTCCGCGTAGGCGAGTCGTTCGGCCTCGGCGATGAGGTGCACGGCCTCGGCCTGCGGGACACCGCCGTTGCGGTCGACATGCTGCGGCGGCATGGCCGGAAGATCGAAGTTCGCCAGGATGCCGAGCGTGGCCGCCACCGTGATACCGCCGGAGGACGGCCCGGGCATCCCGCAGATCTCGTGCGCGCGGTAGCCGGTGCACAACGGGGTGCGTTTCACCGCGCGGTAGGAGTCGAGGTCCGCGGCCTCCAGCAGACCCGGGGTGCGCCCGCCGGCCCGTGAGGCGGCCGCGGCGACGATGTCCTCGGCGATCGGCCCGGTGTAGAAGCCCTCCGCGCCCTCGGCGGCCACCGTGGTGAGGGTCTTCGACAGGGCGGGATTGGTGAGGACCGTGCCCGACGCCTTGGGCGACCCGTCCGGGTTCAGGAAGTACTCGGCCGCCGCCGGGTCCCGGGCCAGCTCGGCCGCGGAGTCCGCGATCTGCCCGGCCAGCCGGGGACTGATCTCGAACCCCTGGTCCGCCATCGCCACGGCGGGATCGAACAGTTCCCGCCACGGAATATGGCCGTGCTCGGTATGCGCCAGCTCGAGCATCCGGACCACCCCCGGCACCCCGATCGAGCGCCCGCTGGCGCGGGTGTCCGGTTTCGGTTCGGTGCGGTCGGTATCGCTGATCCAGCGCAGGTAGTTCTCGGTCGCTTCGGCCGGCGCGGTCTCCCGGCCGTCGTAGGCATCCAGCGTCTCGTGTTCCGCGTCGTAATAGAGCAGGAACGCGCCACCGCCCAGGCCCGACGCCTGCGGCTCGGTGAGCCCCAGCACGGTCTGCGCGGTGATCAGCGCGTCCGCCGCGGTGCCCCCGGCCCGGAGCATCTCGCAGGCCGCGCGCGTCGCGTGGGAGTTCGCGGTGGATACGGCGTAGCCGCTGGTGCGGACGGCGGTCATCTCGCTGCGGTAGCCCGACGCGATCTCCGGGTTGGTCGCCAGGTCGCGTGAGGTGGGGGCCGCCGAACCGGGGGCCGGCGCGGCGGTCTCCGGGGTGCCGTTCGGGGCCGGGGTACAGGGGCTCGCGGCCCCGGTATCGTCGGAGCATCCGCTGAGCGAGCCTGCCACGAGCAGCGCCGTCACCGTCAGCGCGTACCGAATCCGTTGTATCGGGCGCATATTCGAACTCTAGCGGGACACGGCGACAGCGGCGGCCGAACTCGCCCCGCGTGGGGGAAACGGGCCGGGACCGTCCGGGTGGCGGATACCGGCGGCACGGAGGTAAGGGGTGGGCCCCGCAGGCCCGGCAGCGCCGCCGGGCCGGGTCGCCGGTGTGTGAGCGGCCCGTGCCGACCGGCGGCCGGATGTGTCCGAGGCCGCTACTACGCTGGATACGTGGCAGATCCCGCGACGTACCGGCCGCAGCCCGGCTCCATTCCGCTCGAACCCGGTGTCTACAAGTTCCGGGACTCCTATGGCCGGGTCATCTATGTCGGCAAGGCGAAAAGCCTGCGCAATCGGCTCAACTCGTACTTCGCCGATATCGCCGCACTGCATCCGCGTACCCGCCAGATGGTCACCACCGCCGCGAGCGTGGAATGGACCGTGGTCTCCACCGAGGTGGAAGCACTGCAGCTCGAGTACAACTGGATCAAGGAGTTCGATCCGCGGTTCAACGTCCGCTATCGCGACGACAAATCCTATCCCGTCCTGGCGGTCACGCTGAACGAGGAGTACCCGCGGCTGTTCGTCTACCGGGGTGCCCGGAAGAAGGGAGTGCGCTATTTCGGCCCCTATGCGCATGCCTGGGCGATCCGGGAGACCCTCGATCTGTTGCTGCGCGTCTTCCCCGCCCGCACCTGCTCGGCCGGGGTGTTCAAACGGCACAGCCAGATGGGCCGCCCGTGTCTGCTCGGCTATATAGACAAGTGCTCGGCCCCGTGTGTGGGCCGCGTCTCCGCCGCCGAGCACCGGCAGATCGTCGACGATTTCTGCGACTTTCTGGCGGGCCGCACCGACCGGATGGTCAAGGACCTGGAACGCCGGATGCAGGCGGCCGCCGAGAGCCTCGATTTCGAGAACGCGGCCCGGCTGCGCGACGATGTGCAGGCCCTGCGCCGGGCACTGGAGAAACAGGCCGTCGTGCTGGGCGACGGCACCGACGCCGATGTGATCGCCTTCGCCGGGGACGACCTGGAGGTCGCCGTGCAGATCTTCCATGTCCGCGACGGCCGGGTGCGCGGGCAGCGTGGCTGGGTGGTCGACAAATCCGGCGATGCGGCCGATACCCCGGAGCAGGGCGGTGAACTGGCCGCGCTGGTGGAACAGTTCCTCACCCAGTTCTACGCGGAGCAGACCGCCGTGGCCGAGCAGACCACGGGCGACCAGGCCGCGGCGGTGGTACCCCGCGAGGTGCTGGTCCCCGAACTCCCGGCCGATGCCGACGAGATCCAGCGCTGGCTGTCGACCCTGCGCGGCGCATCGGTGCGGTTGCGGGTACCGCAGCGCGGTGACAAGAAAGCCCTGGCCGAGACGGTGGCGCGTAACGCGAAGGAGGCGCTGGCCCAGCACAAACTCCGCCGCGCCGGCGACCTGACCTCGCGCTCGGTGGCGTTACAGGACATCCAGGACGCCCTCGATCTCGATACCGCGCCGCTGCGTATCGAATGTGTGGACATCAGCCATGTGCAGGGCACCGATGTGGTGGCCTCGCTGGTGGTCTTCGAGGACGGGCTGCCCAAGAAGTCCGACTATCGCCACTACGCGATCCGGGAGGCCGCCGGCGAGGGGCGCTCGGACGATGTGGCCAGTATCGCCGAGGTGACCCGGCGCCGGTTCGCCCGGCTGCGCCGGGAGCGTGATGCCACCGAGCGGGCCGACCTGGCGGGGTCGGCGCAGGTGCCCGGATTCGGTACGCCGCCGGCGGACGACGGCGGCGGCCCGGCCGGTACGGAGGCCGACGCGGAGATCGTGACCCGGCCCGGTATCGACCCGAGAACCGGAAGGCCGCGCAAGTTCGCCTATCCGCCCAACCTCTACGTCGTCGACGGCGGCGCGCCGCAGGTGGCGGCCGCGGCGGAGGTGCTCGAGGAGTTCGGCATCACCGATATCGCGGTGGTGGGCCTGGCCAAACGGCTGGAAGAGGTGTGGGTTCCGGGCGAACCCGACCCGGTGGTGTTGCCGCGGACCAGCGAGGCCCTCTACCTGCTGCAGCGGGTGCGCGACGAAGCCCACCGCTTCGCCATCACCTTCCATCGCAGTAAACGGTCGCGGCGGATGACGGCGTCGGCACTGGACGCGGTCCGCGGCCTCGGGGAGACCCGGCGGACAGCGCTGGTGACCCATTTCGGCTCGGTCGCGCGACTCAAAGAGGCCACCGTCGAGGAGATCATCGAGGTACCGGGTATCGGCCGCGCCACCGCGGAGGCGGTACTGGCGGCCCTGCACGAGCGATAGCCTCCGGCGCGGCGGCCGCGGCAACTGCACGGCGACCGGCGCCGGTCACGTACGTTTGTTCCTGCGTCCCGCGACACTTTCCGGGCCGCCGACCTACAGCTGGGTGACCGAAAACGCAATTCTCGAACAAGATCCGGGTGGTACATGACTCGCGTCGAATCGAACAACAGTACGACAGTGGTGCCGGGTAACGATTCCGGTTCGGGCACCCCGGTCGAAGTCGTGATGGTGACCGGCCTGTCCGGTGCGGGGCGGGGCACGGCCGCGCGGGTACTCGAGGACCTGGGCTGGTACGTCACCGATAATCTGCCGCCGGAACTGATCGGCCGCATGGTGGAACTGGGTTCCTCGGCCGATCCGCCCATCCTGCGGCTGGCGATCGTCATGGACGTACGCAGCCGGTTCTTCACCGGGGACCTGTCCGCCGTCACCGAACAACTGCGCGCCCGCGGCGTCCCCACGCGCATCCTGTTCCTGGAGGCCTCCGACGATGTGCTGATCCGCCGGTTCGGTTTCGCCCGGCGCCGCCATCCGCTGCAGAACGACAGCGCCGAGGGGACCCTGTCGGCCGGCATCGCCGCCGAACGGGTCCGGCTCGCGGGAGTGAAGGCCGCCGCCGATGTGGTCATCGACACCACCGAACTGTCGATTCACCAGTTGCACCGGAAACTGGAGGAGGTCTACGGCGGCGGCACGCCCGCTGCGCTGCAGTTGACCGTTCAATCCTTCGGATTCAAGTACGGTGTCCCGCTGGACGCGGACATGGTGCTGGATGTGCGTTTCCTGCCCAACCCGCACTGGGTACCAGAACTTCGGCAGCACAGCGGTCAGGAAACGGTGGTCAGCGACTATGTGCTGTCGCGGCCGGGCGCCGACGACTACCTGCGGACCTGTGATCACCTGATCGAGCTGACCACCCAGGGTTATCGCCAAGAGGGGAAGCGTTACATGACGGTCGCAGTGGGCTGCACCGGCGGTAGACATCGCAGCGTCGCGATCGCCGAGGCCCTCGGCAAGATCACCGGTAGCCGGATCGACGCGGGCGCGGACGGGCCGGTGGACGCGGTACGGGTACTGCACCGGGATCTGGGGCGCGAATGAGTCGCGCGGACAACGGAGCCGCCGACCCGTCCGGGCCCGCGGTCGCCGCGCTCGGCGGTGGCCACGGGCTGTACGCGACACTCACGGCGATCCGGCGTATCACGCGCCGGATCAGTGCGGTGGTGACGGTCGCCGACGACGGTGGTTCCTCCGGCCGGCTGCGCGCCGAACTCGGGGTGCCACCGCCCGGTGACCTGCGGATGGCGCTGGCCGCGCTGGCCGCCGACGCCGACGGGGTACTCACCCGGACCGTGCAGCACCGGTTCGGCGGCACCGGCGCGCTGGCCGGGCATTCGGTGGGCAACCTGCTGCTGGCCGGGCTCACCGAGGTGCTCGGGGATCCGGTGGCCGCCCTCGACCAGGTGGGTGAGCTGCTCGGGATCAGCGGGCGGGTCCTGCCCATGTCGAATATCCCGCTGGATATCGAGGCCGATGTCTCCGGGCTGGAAGCCGATCCGCGGGTGAGCCGCTGCATCCGCGGCCAGGTCGCGGTCGCCACGACGCCGGGCAAGGTGCGGCGGGTACGGCTGCTGCCCGCCGACCCGCCGTCCTGCGCGGAGGCCACCGCCGCCATCGAACGCGCGGACGCGGTGATCCTGGGGCCGGGCTCCTGGTTCACCAGTGTCATACCGCATCTGCTCGTACCCGGGCTCCGTGACGCACTGGTGCACACCCGGGCGCGTAAAGTGCTGATTCTGAACCTCGCCGCGCAGCCCGGTGAGACCGCGGGGTTCTCCGCCGAACGTCATCTCCATGTATTGTCCCAGCACGCACCGGATTTCGCGGTCGACGAGGTTCTGGTCGATTCCGGGTGCGTGCCGGAAGGGCGGGAGCGTGAGCATGTGGCCAGGGCTGCCGGCCAATTACGGGCGCGAGTAATCTTTTCCGATGTCGCCGACGCGGGAACCGACCGGCACGACCCCGGAAAGCTCGCCGCCGCACTGGATCAACTGATCCACGGGCCTCGGCCGCAGTTGCCGGGGCTTCGAGTCGAGGGACGGCACATGGGTCAGGATGTGCGGTCCGGGTTGGGTGGAAAGGAGCACGTCTCGTGGCGATGACAGCCGAAGTGAAAGACGAGCTGAGCCGGCTCGCCGTAACACAGGTGAGTGCGCGCAAAGCCGAACTGTCCGCCCTGCTGCGTTTCGCCGGCGGCCTCCATATCGTCGGCGGGCGGGTGATAGTCGAAGCCGAAGTCGATATGGGCTCCATCGCCCGGCGGCTACGGCGGGAGATCTTCGAACTCTACGGATACGGGTCGGATGTACATGTGCTCAGCGCCGGCGGCCTGCGCAAATCCTCCCGCTATGTGGTCCGGGTCGCGAAAGAGGGCGAGGCCCTGGCCCGGCAGACCGGCCTGCTCGATGTCCGCGGCCGGCCCGTGCGCGGACTTCCCGCCCAGGTCGTCGGCGGTAGCGTCGCGGACGCGGAAGCCGCGTGGCGTGGCGCGTTCCTGGCGCACGGCTCGCTCACCGAGCCCGGCCGTTCCTCGGCCCTCGAAGTGAGCTGCCCAGGACCCGAAGCCGCGCTGGCACTGGTCGGTGCCGCCCGGCGGCTCGGGATCTCCGCCAAGGCCCGCGAAGTGCGTGGCACCGATCGGGTCGTGGTCCGCGACGGTGAGGCCATCGGCGCCCTGCTCACCCGGATGGGCGCCCAGGACACCCGGCTCACCTGGGAAGAGCGGCGGATGCGGCGCGAGGTCCGGGCCACCGCCAATCGGCTCGCCAACTTCGACGACGCGAACCTGCGCCGTTCCGCCCGCGCCGCGGTGGCCGCGGCCGCCCGGGTGGAACGTGCCCTGGAACTGCTCGGCGAGGATGTGCCGGACCATCTGGCCGCGGCGGGGAAGCTGCGGGTGGAACACCGGCAGGCTTCGCTCGAGGAACTCGGTCAGCTCGCCGACCCTCCCATGACCAAGGACGCGGTGGCGGGCCGTATTCGACGCTTGCTGTCGATGGCCGACCGGCGGGCGAAGGAGCTCGGGGTGCCGGATACGGAATCCGCGGTGACAGCGGAGCTTCTCGACGACGCCTGAGGCGTGCGGCCGCCACGGCCGGACGGCCTGCTCCGGTCCGTCCGGCCGGCGCGCGGCGGCGTGCACAACCGGGGGCCTTCGGCACGGCATGCACCAGGTGCGGGGACCGTTGTCCGGGATCTCCACCTGCGGGCTCGTTCGGCATCTCCGCCATCCTCCCGGACGGCCGGAGTGTTCCGGCCGGGTGCCCGGATACCCGGTGCTCACGAACACCAGGTGCCTGTCGGGGAGGTGACCGCGAGGCATTAGGGTTGACAGGGCATCGGAACGATCCGCTTGACAGCTGAGGAGCGATAACGTGACTGTCCGGGTAGGTATCAACGGCTTCGGTCGTATCGGACGCAACTTCTTCCGGGCGGTGGAGGCGCAGAAGGCGCTCGGCACCACCGATATCGAGATCGTCGCGGTCAACGACCTCACCGACAACGCGACCCTCGCCACGCTGCTGAAGTACGACTCCATCCTGGGCCGGCTGCCCGAGGATGTGTCGCTCGACGGTGAGGACACCATCGTGGTGGGCGATCAGCGCATCAAGGCGCTGGCCATCAAGGAGGGCCCGGCGGCGCTGCCGTGGGGTGATCTGGGCGTGGACGTCGTGGTCGAGTCCACCGGTATCTTCACCGACGCCACCAAGGCCAAGGGGCATCTGGCCGCGGGCGCGAAGAAGGTCATCATCTCCGCCCCGGCCAAGGGCGAGGACATCACCATCGTGATGGGCGTCAACGACGACAAATACGACGGCAGCCAGAACATCATCTCCAACGCCTCCTGCACCACCAACTGCCTGGGCCCGCTGGCCAAGGTGCTGAACGACGAGTTCGGCATCGTCAAGGGCCTGATGACCACCATCCACGCCTACACCCAGGATCAGAACCTGCAGGACGGCCCGCACAAGGATCTGCGTCGGGCCCGTGCCGCCGCGGTGAACATCGTGCCGACGAGCACCGGTGCGGCCAAGGCCATCGGCCTGGTGCTGCCGGAACTGAACGGCAAGCTCGACGGTTACTCGCTGCGGGTGCCGATTCCCACCGGCTCGATCACCGACCTGACGGCCGACCTTGCCAAGAAGGCGACTGTCGACGAGATCAACGCGGCGTTCAAGGCGGCCGCCGAGGGCCCGCTGAAGGGCATCCTGAAGTACAGCGTCGACCCGATCGTGTCCAGCGATATCGTCACCGACCCGCACTCGTCGATCTACGACGCGCCGCTCACCAAGGTGATCGACGACCAGGTGAAGGTCTACTCCTGGTACGACAACGAGTGGGGCTACTCCAACCGCCTCGCCGACCTCATCGGCCTCGTCGGCAAGTCCCTCTGAGGAACGGCGTGACTGTCAAAACTCTGGAAGATCTCCTCGCCGAGGGCGTCGAGGGGCGCGGGGTGCTCGTACGCTCCGACCTCAATGTTCCGCTGGACAACGGGCAGATCACCGATCCGGGCCGCATCGTGGCCTCGGTGCCGACCATCCGCGCGCTGGTGGAAGCCGGTGCGAAAGTGGTCGTCACCGCGCACCTCGGTCGTCCGAAGGGCACCCCCGACCCGGCCCTGTCGCTGGCTCCGGTGGCGACCCGGCTCGCCGCCGAACTGGGCCGCAATGTGCAGCTCGCCGGCGATGTGGTGGGTCAGGACGCGCTGGCGCGGTCCGAGGGCCTGACCGACGGCGATGTGCTGCTGCTGGAGAATATTCGCTTCGATCCGCGCGAGACCAGCAAGGACGATGCCGAGCGCGCGAAACTGGCCGCCGAGCTGGTGGAGCTGGTCGGCGACGACGGTGCGTTCGTGTCCGACGGGTTCGGTGTGGTGCATCGCAAGCAGGCGTCGGTGTACGACGTGGCGAAGCTGCTGCCGCACTACGCGGGCACGCTCGTCGCGGCGGAGGCCGAGGTGCTGGCCAAGCTCACCGAATCCACCGATCGCCCGTACGCGGTGGTGCTCGGCGGATCCAAGGTGTCGGACAAGCTCGCGGTGATCGAGGCGTTGGCCCCCAAGGTCGACACCCTGGTCATCGGTGGCGGTATGTGCTTCACCTTCCTTGCCGCCCAGGGCCTTTCGGTCGGTTCCTCGCTCTTGCAGGAGGAGATGATCGAGACCTGCAAGGGTCTGCTGGATCGCTACGCCGATGTCATCCATCTGCCGCGCGATATCGTCGTCGCCGATTCCTTCTCCGCCGACGCGGAGTCGAAGGTCGTGCCGGCGCACGAGATCCCGGACGGGTGGCTCGGCCTGGACATCGGGCCCGAGTCGGTGCAGCGTTTCGCGGCGCTGCTCACCGAGGCGCGCACCGTGTTCTGGAACGGCCCGATGGGTGTGTTCGAGTTCGAGAAGTTCGCGGCCGGAACCCGCGGGGTCGCCGAGGCCATCGCCACGGCCACCGGTAAGGGCGCGTTCACCGTGGTCGGTGGCGGCGATTCCGCCGCGGCCGTGCGGGCGCTGGGGATCCCGGAGGGCGATTTCTCGCATATCTCGACCGGTGGCGGGGCGTCGCTGGAGTACCTGGAAGGTAAGACGCTGCCCGGTATCAGCGTGCTCGAGGAAGCGGAGGGCGCGTAGATGGCCCGGAAACCGCTGATCGCGGGCAACTGGAAGATGAACCTCAATCACCTCGAGGCCATCGCTCTGGTGCAGAAGATCGCATTCGCGCTGCCCGACAAGTACTTCGACAAGGTCGATGTCACGGTGATTCCGCCGTTCGTCGATCTCCGCAGCGTGCAGACGCTGGTCGAGGGCGACAAACTCCGTATCACCTACGGTGCGCAGGATGTGTCGGTGCACGAATCGGGCGCCTACACCGGCGAGATCAGCGCGGCGATGCTGGCGAAGCTGGGTTGCGCCTTCGCGGTGGTCGGGCATTCCGAGCGCCGCCAGTACCACAACGAGGACGACGCCACGGTGCTGGCGAAGGCCAAGCAGGCGCTGAAGCACGGCATCACGCCGATCGTCTGCATCGGTGAAGGCCTGAACGTGCGCGATGCGGGCACCCATGTCGAGTACAACCTCGAACAGTTGCGGGGTTCGCTGAAGGGCCTGTCGGCCGAAGAGATCGCGAAGGTGGTGATCGCCTACGAACCCGTGTGGGCGATCGGTACCGGCAAGGTCGCGACCCCCGCCGACGCGCAGGAGGTCTGCGGTGCGATCCGCGGCGCACTGGTGCAGTTGGCCGGCGCGCAGGTCGCCGAGAACGTCCGGGTGCTCTACGGCGGTTCGGTGAATGCGAAGAATGTCGGCGAGCTGACCAAGCAGACCGATATCGACGGGGCCCTGGTGGGTGGGGCCTCGCTCAAGGGCGACGAATTCGCCACCCTGTCCGCCATCGCGGCGGGCGGGCCGCTGCCCTGACCGATCTGTAACCCGATGAGGCCCGCCGGTTCCCACCGGCGGGCCTCATCGGTTCGCGCACCGCTGAGCGGCCTGCTCCCCACCGCGATCCCGTGGCCCGCGACGGCCGCACGCCTGGCGGTGATGGTCGGCCTGTGCCTGCTCTACACCGGCACCGGCGCGGTCACGGTGGTCGCGGTGTTGGCGGGAGCCGTTGCGCGGAAACCCCTTTCGGCCCGGCCCGGCGGTGCGCGCCCCGCGGTAGCGACCGCGGGCGCCGCGGAGACGGTCGCCCGGCGGGGGGAGACGGCCGGTGGAACTATCCGGCGCGCAGGATCAGTCCGTGGCCGTTGGGGTTGCGCAGGGTGAGGGTATCGGCGTCCACGGTGGCCTGTGCCGTACCGTCCAGCGCGGCCAGCACTGCCTGTTCGACTTCCATGATCTCCGGACCGCACATCATCCGGGTGGTGGCCGCGGTGAACGTTATATCGGCTCCGGCCGGTGTTCCGGTCACCACCGCCCGGCCGGTCATCCGGTTGCAGCCGGCGAACCCGGTGAGCGAATCGTCGGCGGCGATGGTGAGCACCGGCCGGATCTGATCGACGGTCTGTGAGCTGATCTGTGCATCGGGGGTGAGCAGGCTGGTCACCACCCATTCGGTGCCGTGGATCGGGCGGTCCGGTTGCAGCACCTTCTTGTCGGTGAGGACGACGGTGGTGCCCTTCCCGGTCAGGGTCAGCCGGTCCTGATCGAGCTGCCAGGTGGGGTCCGCGCGCAGCAGGTCGTCGACCCAGGCGTCGGAGCCGGCCCGGTCGCCCGGACAGCCGACCAGCGTGCTCGCGAGCTCGGAGACGTGCAGGACGTGGTCGCGGAGATCCACCGCGCCGCTGTGGGTGTTGCATCCGGCCGCCGCCGAGATCCGGTCGTCGGCGAAGGTGAGGGTGAGCGGGCCGCCGCCGGGGATGGGTGCGCCGGTGACCTCGGTGGATATATAGGTGTGGCCCATGGGAGTGGGTTCGGGTGCGGTCGGCGCCGGCTCGTTGTCCGAGCATGCTGTCGCGGCGAGCAGCAGCAGCGACACGGCCGCACCGATTCGGAGCGCTTGTCCCGGCATGACGGCGATGCTACCCGGCGCGCGGCCGGGTCCGGTGTGCCGAAACCCGCCCGCTGCTCGAATCTTGCTGATTCCAACGCTTCCTACCTGCGCTGTTGTCCTCATATCCTCGCTCGGCGATCGCCGCGGGAGCGAAGGGAAGCACGATGTCACTACTGGAAACAGGGCCGGCCACGACCCACCCGGACGATCGCGCCACGACGCCCGCCGACGGGCTCGGGGCCGCCGACACCAGGAAAGCTGTGGTGGCGAGCCTGATCGGCACCACCGTCGAGTGGTACGACTTCTTCCTCTACGCCACCGCGGCGGGTCTCGTCTTCGACAAACTCTTCTTCCCGAACAACAGCGCGTTCGTCGGAACCATGTTGTCGTTCGCGACCTTCGCCGTCGGCTTCGTGATGCGGCCGATCGGCGGACTCGTCTTCGGCCATATCGGCGATCGGATCGGCCGGAAGAAGACACTGGCCCTGACCATGGCGATCATGGGCGGGTCCACCGCACTGATGGGTGTACTGCCCACCGCCGCCGCGATCGGTGTCGCGGCCCCGATCCTGCTCCTGCTGCTGCGGATGCTGCAGGGTTTCGCGCTGGGCGGTGAGTGGGCCGGCGCGGTGCTGCTCGCCGTCGAGCACAGCCCGCGCCGCAAGGTCGGCCTGTTCGGCAGCTATCCGCAGGTCGGACTGGCACTTGGGCTCGCCCTGGGGACGGGTGTGTTCGCGGTGCTGCGGACGACGCTGAGCGAAACGGCGTTCCTCGACTACGGCTGGCGGATCGCGTTCGGCGCGAGCCTGGCGTTGGTGCTGATCGGCCTGGTGGTCCGTCTGAAGATCGACGAGACACCCGCCTTCCGGGAGGCCGACCGGCTCAACCGGATCTCGAAAGTGCCCGTGGTCGAACTGTTCCGCAATGCCCGCTCCCGGCGCAACACCGTGCTCGGATTGCTGTCGCGCTGGGGTGAGGGCGCGGCGTTCAACACCTGGGGTGTCTTCGCGATCACGTTCGCGACCGGGCATCTCGGTTTCGAGCAGGTGCCGGTGCTGGTGGCGGTCACCGTCGCCGCGGTGGTGATGGCGGCGCTCATCCCGGTGTCCGGTTTGCTCGCCGACCGCTTCGGGCCGCGGCGGGTCTACATTGCGGGCATCGCGGCCTACGGCGTGCTGGTGTACCCGGTGTTCGCGCTCTTCGAGACCGGGAACATCGTCGTCTTCACCGTCGCGATCATCGCGGTGTTCGGCGTGGCGCACGCAGTGTTCTACGGAGCGCAGGGCACCTTGTACGCGGGACTGTACCCGGCCGAGGTGCGGTACACCGGCCTGTCATTCGTATACCAGTTCTCCGGGATCTACGCATCGGGCCTGACCCCGATGATCGTCACGGCGCTGATCGCGGTGGGCGGTTCGACACCATGGCTCGCCTGCGGTTATCTGGTGGCGACCGCGGTGGTGGGCGTGATCGCGACCTGGTTCATCAGCGAGGACGACCGGCTCACCGCGTGAGCCCGCGCCGCGCCGGATCACGGGCGCCCGCGGAGCCGGTTCCCGGGTCCGCGGGCTCGGGCACCGGGTCGATGCCGGCCGGAGCCGGGCCCCGCCGGGAGCCGGCCGGGGGTCCCTTCGCCCGGTGGGCCGGTCAGAGCGCGACGCTATGCTGTCCCGAGTGACTACAGCCGCAGCGAAACCAGTTTCCACTTGGGCGCCATTGCGGTCGCGGGTCTATCGGGCGCTGTGGATCGCGCAGCTGGTATCCAATCTGGGCACCTGGATGCAGATGGTCGGGGCGCAGTGGGTGCTGGTCGACGAACCCAATGCCGCCGCGCTGGTCTCCTTCGTGCAGACCGCGACGACGCTGCCGGTGATGATCCTGGCCATCCCGTCCGGGGTACTGGCCGACCTGCTGGACCGCCGCCGCCTGCTGCTCGGCGCGCAAACCACCATGGCGGTACTGGCGATCACGCTGGCGGTGTCCACCGCCGCCGGGCACACCACTCCTTCGGTACTGCTCACGCTGTTGTTCCTGCTCGGCTGCGGCCAGGCGGTGGTGGGGCCCGCCTGGCAGGCGATCCAGCCCGAGCTGGTGCCCCGGGATCAGATTCCCTCGGCCGCCGCGCTCGGCAGTATGAACATGAATATCGGCCGGGCGGTGGGGCCGGCCATCGCCGGTGTACTGGTCGCCGTATCGGGTCCCGCACTGGTCTTCGCGCTCAACGCCGTATCGTTCGCCGCGATCGTCGCGGCGCTGCTGTTCTGGCGACGGCCGCGCGTGGCCAAGGACCTGCCCAGCGAACGGCCGCTGGCGGCTTTGCAGGCGGGGACCCGCTTCATCAAATCCGCACCCGCGATCCGGCGCGTTCTGCTGCGCACCGCCCTGTTCGTCGCGCCCGCCAGCGCGCTGTGGGCGCTGCTACCGGTAATCGCGCGTAACCAGCTCGGTCTCGGTTCCTCCGGCTACGGACTCATGCTGGGCGCGCTCGGCGTGGGCGCGGTGCTCGGCGCGCTGGGCCTGGCCCGGGTGCGGGCCCTGCTGTCCCCCACCCAGCAGGTCGCGGTCGCCGCGGTGGTGTTCGGGATCGCCTGCTGCGGTACCGCGCTGCTGCGCGTGGAGGCGCTGGTGCTGCTCCTGCTCGTCTTCGCGGGCGCGTCCTGGCTGCTGACCCTGGCCACCATGAACGCGACCATGCAGTTGCTGCTGCCCGGCTGGGTCCGGGCCCGGGGACTGTCGGTGTATCTGCTGGTGTTCATGGCCGGACAGGCGATCGGCTCGGTGGTGTGGGGCCTGGCCGCCGGGGCCTACGGCCCGGTCACCGCGCTGCTGGCGGCGGGGGTGCTGCTCGGCGTGTGCGCGGTCAGCACGATCTGGCTGCCGCTGCGGCAGTTCGCGCCCGGTTTCGATCTCACGCCGCACGCGTACTGGCCGGAACCGCAACTGGTGGTGGAACCGGACCCCGACGACGGCCCGGTACTGATTCTCAAGGACTACGACGTCCCGGCGGACAAGGTGCCGGAGTTCCTGGCGGCCATGAGCTTCGTGGGGCGCTCGCGGCAGCGTACCGGCGCGATGGAATGGCGGGTATACCGCGATGTGGGCAGTACGGATCGCTATGTGGAGGCGTTCGTGGTGCGGTCCTGGTCCGAACACATGCAGCAGCACAAGGTGCGGCTGACGGCCCAGGACCTGCTGCGCGAGCGGGCGGTATCGGAGTTCGCGCACGATGAGACGCTCACCCACCTGGTATCGGTGGAACCGCGGCCATAGGCGTACCTGCGCATTCGCTCCGGCCGTGCGCGTCCTGCGTACCTGCGCATTCGCTCCGGCCGTGCGCGTCCTGCGTGCCTCGGCTCGCCGTGCGCGTCCTGCGTACCTCTGCGTGAGCGTCGGTCGGGTGCTTCGCGTGCCCTGCCGTGCTGCGGCCGTGGTCGGGCGGCGAATGGGATTCGCTCCGTCGCACCCTCTAGACTGTCCGGCATGCGGATGTTCCTGGATATCCTCCTGATCATCACCAGCCTGCTGCTGGTGCTGCTCGTGCTGCTGCACCGGGCCAAGGGCGGAGGTCTGTCCAGCCTGTTCGGTGGTGGGATGCAGTCGAGCCTGTCCGGGTCGACCGTCGCCGAGAAGAACCTCAACCGCATCACCATCTTCACCGGCATGGTCTGGTTCATCGCGATCCTGGGGATCGGGCTGGAGATCAAATTCGCCTGACCTGCCGGTCAGTCGTGGCGGGGAACTCTCCCGTCCACATCGGTGAACCCGTAGTCGCCGGCCAGATCGGCGACCTTCCAGGCCTGCCCGGATCGTTTCCCGCGGTCGGGGTCGGTGGCGAGGGCCACCACCGCGCGGCCCGCGAACCGCGGGGTCTCCGCCTGATTCAGGTCGAAACTGCCCTCTCCGGGAAGTGTCACCACCCGGTTGCCGTCCGCGTCGGCGGGCACCATCTGCAGTAGTTCGGTGTCGACGATGCCCGGCCAGATCGAGACCGCGGTCACCTCGGTACCGGCGAGATCGCGTGCGAAATCGGCGGTCATCCGGTCGAGTGCGGTCTTGGCGACTCCGTACACCGCGTTGTGCATATACCGCCGCGAGCCCGGTGAGGAGACATTGACGATCAAGCCGGCGCCCTTCAGCAGCAGCGGCGCGGCGTAGACGGCCGCCGCGTAATGCGATCGAACGCCCACCTCGAAGGTTTCGTCCCACGCCGCGGGTGGCACCTCCCAGAATTTGCGGCCGAGCCAGCGGGCGGCGGCGGGGGAGTTGTAGACGTTGTTCACCAGGATGTCGAGCCGGTCGTGCTCGTTGCCGATCCGCTCGAAGAGCGCGGCGGTCGCCTCGTCGTCGCGGTGATCGCAGACCACCGGCACGCCGGTGCCGCCGAGTTCGTCGATCCGCGCGGCCGTTTCGCCCACGGTGCCCGGGAGTCTGCCCGGCCGGTCCGATCGTCCGGTCACGTAGACGGTCGCGCCGGCGGCGCCCAGTTCGAGGGCGATACCTTTGCCGATCCCACGGCTGGCGCCGGTGACCACCGCGATCCGATTCTGCAGGGGGTGTGGTGTTCCGCTCACAGTCCCGGGACGTTACCGTGAAACTGTAACGCGTTCTAGTATTCGGGAGGTTCGGTGGAGCCGACACACCGGTTCGTCGACACCGGCGGCGTGCGGATGCATGTCGCCGAACAGGGCCGGGGCCACCCGGTGATCTTCTGCCACGGATTCCCGCACACCTGGTACGTCTGGCATCGCCAGCTCGCGGCGGCCGCCGCCGCCGGATATCGGGCCCTGGCCCCCGATCTGCGCGGCGCGGGCCGGACCGGCGCGCCCGAGTCGATCGACGATTACACCAACGAGGCCGTGGTCGGTGACCTACTCGCGTTGCTCGACGATATCGACGCCCACCAGGCGATTTTCGTGGGCGTCGATTTCGGCGCGGCCCTGCTGTGGGAGCTCGCGCTGCGCGCGCCGGAGCGGGTGCGCGGACTGGTGATCCTGAACAACCCCTTCGCCCCGCGCGCCCCGAAACCGCCCGGGTACTACTGGGGGAAGATGGCCGAGCGGCATTTCCTGCACCTGCAGTACTTTCAGGAACCCGGCGTAGCCGACGGGCATCTGGCCGAACGGCCACGCGAATTCCTTTCCCGGGTCTACTTCGCGCTGAGCGGAGATTTCCACTATCTCGACGTGTGGAAGAACCCGCCGGGAACCCGCTATATCGATGCGCTGCCCGCGGCGCCGGAACTGCCCTGGTCGTGGCTTTCGGCGGACGAATTCGACATCCTGGCCGAAGATTTCGAGCGCACCGGGTTCACCGGTGGCCTGAACTGGTACCGGGCCATCGATCGCAACTGGGAACTGACGGCCGAATATGCGGAGGCGGTCCCCACGGTCCCGGTGTACTTCGTCTACGGGGAGAACGACCCCGATATGGAAGGGTTCAGCGGCCGCGACCCCCTGGCCACGATGCGCGCGCTGCTTCCGGATCTGCGTGCCGTGCAATCGGTGCCGAGCGCCGGTCATCTGGTGCAATTGGAGGCGACGGGCGCTGTGAACGGATTCCTGCTGGGCGCGCTCGGGGAGCTCACCGGAAAGTGACCGTCGGAGCGTCCACCCGATCCGCTGACGGCGGCGCCGGGCGTGCTCGCCTCGGTAGGTCGGTCCTCGCGTGTGTCAGGCCGGGCGGTGGACATCTCTGCGTCCTAGAGGAAGCGGCCGGTTGGATCCGTAACAACTCACAGAACCGGGTTGTGGCAGGCGCTGTCCAGCGGGCCTTATTGTGAAATTGTGGGATTTTGCAAGGGCTGTAGGTCGGTCGGCTCCCGCGCGACGGCGCCTCGGTGCGGTTTCTCTCCCCCGCTCGCGGGCTTTCGTCTCCGTTTCCGTCGTGGGCCGGGTGCCGCGGCGCCGGCCTCGGGTGTGAACCGGTGAGGTGGGCAGGAGACGAGGTGTTCCGGCGGCTCCGGGACGACTTGGCGGAGCTGCTGAGCCGGCGCTCGAGCGGGCAGTCCGATTGGACCCACCGGCACGCCGAGCATGCCGGTGTGGGCGCATCGGCCGGCGAACACGCCGGTGAGCAAGGGCAGCAACTCGTTGCTGCTGCGACTCGCGGCCTCTCGGACGGTGCTCCCGAAGTGACCCTCTCGCGCGCCGATGCGCAAACAACTGCCCGGGCGTGGGATTGGCTCGATCGGCAGCTACCGGATTGGCCCGCCGGCCGGCGAGACGATATCGGGTTGACCCTGAGTGATACGACTGCTTATTCGGCTCGCTCCACCGGTGCGGACCCGCACGTCGTGTTGGAAACCGCGGGCGAACGTCCCGATCGGACGTTGCGGGTCCGGATTCTCGACCGGGGAGACAGCGCCCCGCCTGCCGAGGTGCTCGATGATTCGGTATTCGGCCGACTCGACCACCGGTTGCTGGTGGACGACCCGGACGGGTGGACCAGGGAGATTTCGTTCGCAGTCCGTGAGACGCCTCCGCTCCCGGGGTGGCTCGGTGAGGCATTGCAATCGGCGCGCCACGTGAGATTGAACGTGGGCGACGACCTCGCCATCGCGGTACGTTCCAAATTCTTGCCGAGGTTGGAAGATGCGCTGGGGCCGCTGTCCCCTCATGGTTCTCCGCTCGATGTGGCCAAGGACAATATGGACGCCGGTCTACGGCATGCGGCGCGGATCAACCACGCGCGACTGCACGCAGGCTCGACCGACCTCGAGCCCTCCTTTGTGCAGCTGCGCTCTGGCGACGAGCAAGTCGAGCTGAGCGTCTACCCGTTCTGGGACCAGGACTTCCGGGATGGACTGAAACGCATGGATTTGACCGACGACGGCAGTACTGTCGTCCCGGTCGCGGACTTCGCGCAAGCCGTGATCGAGAGAGGGGCGGAGCGCGCGGCCGGGCGTCCGATCGCCGACTGATCCCGCGACCTCGACGGGCGGTCGGCCCTTCAGTCGTGGTCCGAGGCCGAGGCGGAGGTAGTGGTTGGGTGCCGCCGGCTGCCCAGCACCTCGCGCAGCCGCGCGGCGAAGGCGACCGGATGGGTGGAAAGGCTGTGGCCGCCCGGGAAATCGGTGACCGTGCTGTCCAGTAGGGCGGCCAGGGCTCGGGCGCAGTCGTAGTTCCAGATCCCCCGGGAGCCGTGACCGGCGGCGGGCACGATGTGGACCGGGGTCCTGGCGAGTGCGGCGATATGTGCGGCGTCCAGCGTCGACGAGCGGATCTCCGGCAGGTCCCGGGACAGGAAGAAGTCCAGGTCTCCGGGGCCACGCGGTGCCGGTGGCGCGACGCCGGGTTCCCGATCGGAGAAATCGGCGTGGACCAGTTCGGCGAGTTTCCGGAGCGCGGGTAGTGCGCCGTCGCGACGGTAGGCCTCGTCGAGGGCAGCGAGGTCGTGTTCGGCACGGTCGCGGGCCGCGGTCGGCAGCAGGCCGATCGTGGCGGGGTCGTGGGCGATGAGGGTGCGGACCTGTTCCGGATGGTCGGCGGCCAGGGTGAGCGCGATGAGCGCGCCGTAGCTGGAACCGAATATCCGGGCCGGTTCGTCGGTGAGGGCTGCCAGGAGGCGGTGGGTGTCCTCGGCGTGGGTGGCCATCGTCACGGGCGGGTCCGGGTCGTCGAGCACGCTGCCGGACAGGCCGCGGCGGTCGGGGACGACCACGGTGTAGTCGGTGGCGAGTCGTCCGGCCAGGTCGGCGCCGCGGGCGGTGTTGCCGTCGCCGCCCTGTAGTAGCAGGAGCAGCGGACCGCTGCCGCGGATCTCGTAGTACAGGGTCGCACCGGAGACGGGGAGGCGGCCGGTTCTGAAGTGGGTCATACCGAGCACCGTAATTCATCATTTTAGATACATCAAGAAAGATGTATTTGGAATGATGCGTTTCGGGTAACGTGCCCTTGGTGAACGGAGTCGAACTCTTCCTGCTCGGGCGCACGCTGATGAAGATCGGCGAGGAGGCGATGCCGACCGAGGGGCTGCCGCGGTACCCGACGAGTGTCCGGTCGGTGCTGATCGTGGCCAGCGATATCGTCGAGCACCCCGGCAGCGCGGTGGGGGAGATCGCCGCGCGTACGGGTCTGCCGCAGAGCCAGGTCTCCGGATGCGTCGCGCGCCTACGGGAGGCGGGCGCGATCGTGAGCGAACCCGATCCGGCCGACCGGCGTCGCGTCCTGATCCGTCAAGCGCCCGATGCCTCCGATCGGGTCGATACGGTCCGAGCGACCACGATCGATACCGCGCTCGCGGCGGCGCTCGGTACCGGCGATCCCGAGGAGGTCGCCCAGGTGGTCGCCGCTTTGGAGACACTCGCGCAGCGGCTGACCCCGGGAACCCTGTCGCGGCTGCGGCCCGGGCGGCCGCGGTCATCCGTAACCTGACTCGCATGACCATCCGCGGCGTCCTCTTCGATTTCTCCGGCACACTTTTCCGGTTCGAACCGATACTCGACGGATTGATCGATCGTCGCGGGGCGCCGCTCGCCGGTGCACGCCAGGCCGAGATCATGCGCCGGATGACCGCTCCGACCGGGCGACCCGAGGGGCTGCCCGACCATCTGCGTGACGACTGGCACCGCCGGGATCTCGACCCGCCGTTGCACCGCGAACTGTATACGGCCGTGCTGGAGGGGTCCGGGGTCGGTAACCCGGGCTACCTCTACGACCAGCTGATATCGGCCGGCGCGTGGGCCCCGTACCCGGATGCGGCGGCCGCATTGAAGGTGGTGGCGGGTCTCGAGTTGCCGGTCGCGGTCCTCAGCAATATCGCCTGGGATATCCGGTCGGCATTCGAACACGCCGGCACGGCCGACTACGTACGCGAATTCGTGCTCTCGTATCGCGAAGGCGCCGTAAAACCCGATCCGCGGCTCTTCGCGCTGGCCTGCGAACGCATCGGTGTACCGCCGGGCGAGACCTTGATGATCGGGGACAGCGCCGAGGCCGACGGCGCCGCCGCCGAGATCGGCTGCCCGGTCGAACTCGTCGATCCGCGACCGGCCGATCAACGGCCGCGCGCCCTGCTCGACGCCCTCGCCGCGTACGGCATCGGCTGATCGCAAGCCCCCGCCGCACACCGCTGCCGCGCCCGAGCGATGAATTCCGGACAGTCGCCAGGTCTGTATCACCACCTGCGAACGAAGGGAATCTCACATGGAGACACCAGAGGTAGTGCTCGAGGGAATCGTGTTCGGTGAATCGCCGCGCTGGCACGAGGGCCGGCTGTGGTTCTCCGACTGGGGCGCGAATCAGGTGATCGCGGTAAACGGCCCGGGACATGGTGAGGTGATCGCCGCTGTGCCCTCGTTCCCCATGTGTATCGACTTCCTGCCCGACGGGCGGCTGCTCATCGTCGATTCGGGCCGGCGGCGCCTGCTGCGCCGCGAGCCCGGCGGCAGCCTGGTGACGCACGCCGATCTCGCCGGTGAAACGGATACACCGTGGAACGATATCGTCGTCGACGCCCGGGGCAACGCCTACGTCAACAGCATCGGATTCGATTTCCCCGGCGGGGAGTTCGCGCCGGGGTTCGTCGTGCTGGTGACTCCGGCCGGTACGGTGCGCCGGGTCGCCGACGATCTCGCGTTCCCGAACGGTATGGCGATCACCGCGGACGGCGCCACCCTGATCGTCGCCGAATCCTATGCCGAGCGACTCACCGCCTACGACATCACGCCTTCGGGCGATCTCGCCGGCCGCCGGGTCTGGGCACCCACCCCCGGCGACCATCCCGACGGTATCTGCCTCGATACCGAAGGCGCGGCCTGGTACGCGGATGTGGGTAACCGGCACTGCGTCCGGGTCGCCGAAGGCGGCGCGGTCCTGGACACCGTGGAATTCGACCGCGGTGCTTTCGCCTGCGTGCTCGACCGTGACCCCGACCGCCCCCGGCTGTTCGTGGTCGGTCAGGAGTACGGCGCGGAGACACCCGGACCCAGCGGCCGGGTGGTGGCGTTCCCCGCGCCCGCGCCGGGGGCGGGCCGACCCTGAAAGCACAGCGCGCTACCGCTCTGCGCAACAGGATGGATATCTCGATGCTCGCGGGCCGTATCCGGCTAGGGGATGGTGACCGTGACGAATTCGCCCAGCTCGTACCCGCCGGCGGGACCGGTATCGGCGCAGCCGCCGCGGGCGTTGATCGTGGTCCCCGATTCGAGACCCGTCAGCGAGGTCTCGACGGTCCGGCCCGGTCCGGCCAGCGATTCCGGTTTCGCCTCCCCGAAGAAGACGTGATTGTTCTCCGGACCGACTCCCGCCTCCGCCCAGCACTGACCCCGGTCGTTCGGGTTGTGCAGGGTCGCGGTCACCGTTCCCGGTGCGGTACTCGCGAAGGTGACCTGGGGTGCGGTGAATGGTGCGTCCGCGACCGCGGGTGCGGTGGTGAGGGGTGCGAACGTCGCGGCGGCCAGGGCCAGCAGGGCAGCTCCATGAACTCGTCTGATCATCACACGATCAGATGGTGCCCGAAAAAGCGTTCGGGCACAGCGGAATCCGCCCAGAACGCGGGCTATCACCTGGCCGGAGACGTGCCGGTGATGTCGATCGGCGGTTTCGGCGGCGGCGATCCGTCTCCCACGCTCGAACAGTTCCAGCAGTACGTGGCCGACGGCGCGATCCACTACTTCATCGCGGGTGGCCGCGGCGGCGGACCGGGGTCGGCGTCGCAATCGGAGGCCTCGAAGATCGGCCGGTGGGTGCAGGACAACTACACCGCCACCGAGGTCGACGGGGCCACGGTGTACGACCTCACGGCGATCGACTGACCGCGGCCGGCCCGCCTTCGCGTGGCCCGCCGGGTGTGAACCCGGGGGCGCACAAAAGATTCGCGGTATCGGCCGGTGGGCTGGGGCGCGGCGGTGGATCACGCCCGGCCCGGGAAGAGCGAATGGTCGGCGGCGGCCTCGATATCGGCCTCGCTCAGCAGGACGGTCGCGGCGGCGGGCCCCAGCGGTATGAAACTGTCCGCGCTGGTGACCCGGGCCAGTGTGCCGGTGAAACCGGCGTCCACCAGTGCCGCGCACACGGATTCGGAGACGCCGCCGCTACGCCGGGTCTCGTCGGCGACCAGGACCCGCCCCGTGGCCGCGGCGTGCTGGATCAGATCGGCGTACGGGAGCGGGGCGAGCCAGCGCAGATCGAGGACGCGCGCACCGATACCGCGCTGCGCGAGGCGGCGGGCCACACGCAGGCTCATCGGCACCGTATTGGCGAAGGCGACGATCGTCAGATCCGTTCCCTCGCCGTAGACGCGGGCCCGGCCGATCGGCGCGGAGACGGTTTCCGCACCGGCCGCCGCCCACTGCCCGTCATCGGGTTCGTACAGGTCGCGAGTGTGGTAGAGGGCGATGGGCTCCAGAAAAACGCAGACGCGGCCGTCCGCGCGGGCGGCGGCGACGCAGGTGCGCAGCGCGGCCGCGGCATCATCCGGCCGGGCCGGCGACGCCACGATTACGCCGGGTATATCGCGCAGCGCGGCAACGGAATTGTCGTTGTGGAAGTGTCCGCCGAATCCGCGCTGGTAGGCGTAGCCGGCGATACGCACCACCATCGGGTTGCGGTAGCGGCCGGCCGAGAAGAAGGACAGGGTCGCCGCCTCGCCGCGCAACTGGTCCAGCGCGTTGTGCACGTAGGCCAGGTACTGGATTTCCGGGATAGGTACGAACCCCGCGAGTCCGGCGCCCAGGGCCGTGCCGAGGATGCTCTGCTCGTCGAGGAGGGTATCGAACACCCGCCGGGGACCGAACCGTTTGCGCAGCCCTCTGGTCACGCCGTAGACGCCGCCCTTGCGGGCGATATCCTCGCCGAAGACCAGGACATCGGGGTCGCGGGCGAGCAATTCGGCGAGGGTGTGGTTGATCGCCTGCGCCAGGGTCCGCGGGGGCGTGTCCGGCGCGCTCCCCGCTGTGTCTTCGACCTCCGATGTGACGCGGGGCTCGCCCGCTGCCGGGTGGGGCGCGGGGGAGAGCCCGGCGGTCACCGGCGCGCGGAGGCTCCGGCGCGGTGCCTCGTCGCTCGGAGGGTCCGGGGCCAGCGGTGCGAGTACCTCATCCGCGGTGGCGAGTTTCGGTTCGCCACATACTTCGTCCGCGGTCACGGCCACCTGCTCGGCGAGGCGGTCGTAGTGGTCGAGCAGTTCGCGTGGGGTACGGATACCGGCCGTGATCAGGAGCCGCGCGGTAGCGGTGACCGGATCGCGCGCCAGGCCGGCCTCGATCGCGGCGGTGTCGCGGTAGGCGCTCTCCACATCGGATCCGGCGTGCCCGAACAGTCGCACCGTGCGCAGATGCAGAAACGCCGGACGGCGGTGGGCGCGTACCCAATCCACCGCCGCCAGAGCGCCGGCCACCGCGTCGCGGAGATCGCAGCCGTCGGCCGCGAACCAGCGCAGGCCCGGCCGGCGCCCGTAGGCGTGCTCGATCCAATCGGGCGGGGTGGGCACACTGATCCCGATTCCGTTGTCCTCGCAGACGAACAGCACCGGGACGGGAACGCCGAGATGTGCGGTGTGGACGGCGGCGTTGATTGCGCCCGCCGCGGTCGAATGATTGGCCGAGGCATCCCCGAAACCGCAGAGCACCACCGCGTCCGACGGCCACGGACAGACCACCCCGAGCCGGTCGGCGCGCTCGAGGGCGAACGCGAGCCCGACCGCGCGCGGCAGCTGCGAGGCGATGGTGGAGGTCTGCGGGACGATATTGGCCGCCGCGCTGCCGAACACCTTGTGCCGGCCCCCGGAAATGGGGTCCGTCGCGGCGGCCACCACGCCCAGCAGGATATCGCGCACCGGGTCCGTCACGCCGGCTCGGCGGGCGCGATGGACGAAGAAGGCGCCCGAACGGTAGTGCGGCAGGACCGGATCGGTGATACGGCTCGCCGCCGACAGCGCGACATTGCCCTCGTGTCCGGACGAACCGATGCTGTAGAAGCCGCGCCCGCTCGCACCCAGCCGCCGTGCGGCGAGATCGGCCTGCCGGCTCAGCACCTGGGCCTGGAACAACTCCACGAAGTCCGGTCCGGTGAACCCCGGGGGCAGGGCCTGATCGGAGGGCGTCGGCACAGGGGCGCGCAGCGCCGCGATCTCCGCGCGGAACCGCTGGTCGGGGTCCTGGATACTCACCGGGTCCTCACCGCACCAGCCTAGGGGCGGAATCGGTGGCCGGGCGGTTTACCGGACCACACCGTGTCGCACCGGATCGGGTGTGCCGTTGCCGCGGCTGCGGATCGTCTGCGTCTCCGGGTCGCCCGGGAACAGAAGACCGCGCGGCCGCTGTGCGCCCGGATCACCAGCCGGGGTAGATCCCAGCTGCTTTCGACGGTGCCGGTCCCGCCGTTGCCGCTGTGCCGCCGGAACCCGATCGGCCGAAGGCTCGTCGTCCTGTCAGCGCCCCTGCTCGCGCTCTACGTTGCCGGCGCCGGACCCGCCCGCCGACTCGGGTTCGGCGCCCGGCGACCGGCCGTGCCGCGCCCGGCGGCGGGCCGGGTACCGGATTCAGTCCGGGCGGCGGGTTCCACAGGAGGCGCAGAACCTGGCCGTGGGCAGCATCTCGGTGTCGCATTCGACGCATCGGGCCGGTTCGGCCGGGGCGAAGCGATTCCCGCATTCGACACAGAACTTGGCGCCCGGCGGGTTGACCGTGGCGCAGGCGGTGCAGATCGGGTCCGCCGCCGCGGGACCGAGTTCGGCGGGTTTCGCGGTGGGCGGCAGCGCCGTCGCGCTCGGCTCATCCCGGCGCGGCTGATGCTGTTGCCAGGGCGAACTCGGCGGCGGCGGGAAATTTCCGGCCACCGTGGGTCCCGGCTGCTGCTGCAGGGCGTTGATACCCAGCGCGGCGCCGATGAACCCGCCGTCGTGGCCGTGCCCGGAGGCCAGCCCCTGGCCCGCGCCCAGCGCCATCTCCCCGGCGGCGTACTGCCGGAAATCCCCGGCGAGCCGGATGTAGGTGACATCCTTGGCGAGCCGTTTGAGCCGGTCGGCGTCTTCGGGGGCCAGGGTGATGTCGAAATTGCCGAGCCGCGGTATTCGTAGCCCGTACTCGTACAGCGCGGCATTGGTCTGCTGGACGACCGCCTGCTCGATCACGGGCAGGAGTCCGGACAGGCCGAGGACCGGCCACTCCCCCTGGGAAACACCCTGTGTCACCGCGACCTTCATCGCCTTCAGCAGCAGGTCGGCGCTCCAGGATTCGATCCCGGCCGGATCGTGCAGATCGGTGCTACCGGCCAGTGAAGTGATCAGCTGCCGGGCGTCTCGGACGGACAGCGCGAACTCGCCGAAAACCCGCAGGGTGACGATCTGCTCGCTGATCGGGTCGGCGATATCGGCGAGACGGCCGCCGAATTTGATACCGGCGAACTCCCGGGTGGAGACGAAGTAGAGCTCGGCGCGGTAGAGGTTGCCGCCGGTCAGTGTATCCACCAGTGCGCCGAGAACCGGGAGTTCGTCCGCGTCGATCCGGTGCCGGCCCGGTCCCAGCGTGCCCAGGACCTGACCGGACTTCACGAACAGCGCGGTCTGGTCGGCATTGACGATGGCGCGGGAGTATCGCCGGATGTTCACATCCGGCCACTTGTAGACGAGTTGTTTCTTGCCGGTCTCGGGGACGGCGATGAACTCGCGTTCGAACCAGGCCATCTGGGTGCTCCCTACGCAATTGACGTATCCAGCGTATCGACGTTCAGCGGCTCGATCAATGGCTCTTACACGGCGGCCGACCTCGGGTTTTCACCAAAGTGCCTGGTTTCCACTGAGTTACACCTGACGGCCCCCTATTGATCGTGCCGCTAACTAGCGGTACATTGCTCGCAGACATGATCTGCGCCACTCGAAAGGCAACATGATGACAACAGTTCAAGAGCCTCCGGGTCAGGCGGCGCCGGCGGACGGTCTGCATGCCGAAGATGCGGGCTATCACAAGTCGCTGCGGCCCCGGCAGCTCCAGATGATCGCCATCGGTGGCGCCATCGGAACGGGCCTGTTCCTCGGCGCCGGCAGCCGGCTGCACGAGGCCGGACCCGGCCTGTTCCTGGTATACGCCGTCTGCGGCATCTTCGTATTCTTCATTCTGCGAGCCCTGGGCGAGCTGGTCCTGCACCGCCCGTCCTCCGGGTCGTTCGTCTCCTACGCCCGTGAGTTCTACGGTGAGAAGCTGGCCTTCGCGGTCGGCTGGATGTACTTCTTCCACTGGTGCATGACCGGCATCGTGGATATCACCGCGATCGCCACCTACGTCCACTTCTGGGGCGCGTTCGAGGTGATACCGCAGTGGACCATCGCGCTGATCGCCCTGGCCATCGTGGTCGCGATCAATCTGATCTCGGTGAAGTGGTTCGGTGAGCTGGAGTTCTGGGCCGCGCTGATCAAGGTCGTCGCGCTCGTGGCCTTCCTGATCATCGGCACCATCTTCCTGGCCGGTCGCTTCGATATCGACGGCCAGCCGACAGGTCTCAGCGTCCTCTCCGACAACGGCGGCCTGTTCCCGAGCGGTTTCCTGCCGCTGATCGTCGTCACCACCGGTGTCGTCTTCGCCTACGCCGCGGTGGAACTCATCGGTACCGCCGCCGGTGAGGCGGAGAATCCCGAGAAGATCATGCCGCGCGCCATCAACTCGGTGATCGCCCGGATCGCGCTGTTCTACGTCGGTTCGCTGGTGCTGCTCGGCCTGCTGCTGCCCTACACCGTCTTCAAGTCCGGTGAGAGCCCGTTCGTCACCTTCTTCTCCAAGATCGGTATCGACGGTGCCGGTTCGGTCATGAACCTGGTGGTACTGACTGCGGCGTTCTCAAGCCTGAACGCCGGCCTGTACTCGACCGGCCGCATCCTGCGCTCGATGTCGATGAACGGTAGCGCCCCGACCGTCGCGAGCCGCATGTCCAGGAACGGCGTCCCGTACGTGGGCATCCTCGCCACCGGTGTGATCGCGCTGGCGGGCGTCGGACTGAATGCCTTGGTCCCCGATCAGGCCTTCGAGATCGTGCTGAACGTCTCGGCGCTGGGCACCATCTTCTCGTGGACCGCGATCGTGCTGTGCCAGCTCCAGCTGTGGAAGTGGGCTCGCGACGGCAAGGTGACCCGGCCGAAATTCCGTCTGCCCGGCACTCCGTACACCAGCTACGCCACCCTGCTGTTCCTGGCCGGTGTGGTGCTGCTGATGCTGTTCAGCGACGAGATCGAACAGCGGGCCGCGGTGATCGCCATGCTGGTGATCGGGGTTCCGGCCCTGGTCGGCGGCTGGTTCCTGGCGCGGAAGCGGGTGGGCGAGCTCACCGCCGCACGTGCCGTGGTGCCCTCCGCCCCGGCGCCGGCCGAAGAACCGGGTAGCGCCGTCCGGATCCTCGACGAACCCGAGGATCAGCGGTAAGGCCGAACTGCGTGGAATACCCCGGATAGCAGGTCCGGGGTATTCCGCATTCCCAGGAAAGGGAACGATCGACCTGTCGCCCCCGCGGGCCGGGATAACAATAGACTCTCTCTGTTCTTCCGCGGGTTTGAGAGGTCGTGCATGCCAGAGCAGCCCAGCTCGTCGCAGCCCAGCTCCGAGCGTCCGCTCCCGCCGCCCTGGTCCAAACGGCGGATCCGTGGTGTGGAAATGCCCCGTCGTGGCGCGCACACCTGGTCGACGCTGCGCACCAACAGCAGCGAAAGTGTCCAGCGGGCCGCCGAGTCCGACCTGACGCGAGCCGCCGAGGAACTACTCGCCGAATCCGGCAGTGCCGAGCCGCGCAGTGCCACCGACGCCGCCTCGGTCCCCAGCGGTTCCGGTGTCTTCGTGCCGGTGACAGTGGGTTCGGTACCCCCGGTCGTCGCCGCGCCCGTGGGCTCGGACAGTCCGCCCGAGACGCCGGCGCTGTCGGACTTCGACCGGGCCATCGCCGCGTTGACCGGCGACGATATCGCCCGGCTCAACAGCCTCGCCGGTCCGGACGACGACGATCTCGATGAGTTGCTGCTCGCCGACGACGACGATTCCGATGATCCCGACCCGTTCGCCGGCTTCGAGGACGAAATGCCCTCCGGGCGAAATGCCCGTTCCCGCCCGAGCGTCCGCCGTCTCGGCGCCGGACTCGTGGCGCTGCCACGGGTGGATCCGGTCGATCCCGCCACCGCGGTGCTCGCGGATCCGGTGGTGCCCGAGCACAAGCGGTTCTGCTGGAAATGCCAGGCGCCCAACGGGCGGTCCGGCCCGGACGGGCCCGGCGCGGTGGCCGGGGAGTGCGCACGGTGCGGGTCGGCCTACAACTTCCTGCCCGCCCTCTCCGCCGGCGAGGTCGTGGCGGAACAGTACCTGGTCAAAGGCTGTCTGGCGCACGGCGGTCTGGGCTGGATCTATCTGGCCGTCGATACCAACGTCAGTGACCGGTGGGTGGTCCTGAAAGGGTTGCAGAACCCCCAGGACTTCGAGGCGCACGTGGTGGCGCTGGCCGAACGCCAGTTCCTCTCCGAGATAACGCATCCCGGCGTGGTCAAGATCTACAACTTCGTCAAGCACCGCTCGCAGCGTGAGGTGGCCGACGGCTACATCGTGATGGAGTACGTCGGCGGGCGCTCATTGAAGAAGATGCTGGATATGGCGGGGCCGGAACGTCTGCCGGTGGCCGAGACCATCGCGTACATGATGGAGGTCCTGCCGGCTCTCGACTATCTGCACTCGTTCGGGCTGGCCTACAACGACCTCAAACCGGACAACATCATGGTCACCGACGACGAGGTCAAACTCATCGATCTCGGCGCCGTGGCGGCCATGGAGTCCTACGGCAGTATCTACGGCACCCCCGGCTATCAGGCGCCGGAGATCATCGAAACCGGTCCCACGGTGGCCACCGATGTGTACGCGGCCGGCCGCACCCTGGCCGCACTGATCCTGGACCTGCGCAAGGATTCCCACGGCAACTACCGCACCGAGATGCCGACACCGGAGGAGTACCCGCTGCTGCGGCGTTATCCGTGCCTGTATCGGCTGCTGGTGCGCGCGACGCATATGGATCCGAGCCGGCGCTTCCCCTCCACCTATGCCATGTACTGCCAGCTGGCCGGGGTGTTGCGGATGGTGCTGGCCGCCGATTCCGGGCGTGAACACCCGCAGGCATCGGTGGAGTTCGGCTCGCTGCGCGGGGATTTCGGTATCGACACCTTGATCGGCCAGACCGACGGGATGGTCGACGGTGGACACCGCAGCCTCGGTCTCGACGCCGCGGCGGTGGTGGCCACCCTGCCCATCCCGCTGATCGACGCCGACGACCCCAGTGTCCAGCTGCTGAGCCCGCTGTTGCACAGTGACGCCCGCCAGACCCTGGACTCCTTGCGCCAGACCTCCGAACGTATCGCGGCCGGTACCATCGACGCGCCGGAGACCTTCGAGGTCGAGGGGGCATTCGCCGCCGTCCGCGCCCATCTCGACCTCGGTGAGATGGCTCCGGCGCTCGCACTGCTCGAGGAGTTGCGGCCCCGCGCGATGACCGACTGGCGGGTCGAATGGTTCAGCGGTGTCATCGATCTGCTGGACGGGCAGTACGAACTCGCCTACCTGCATTTCGACCAGGTGCACACCATGCTGCCCGGTGAGCTGGCGCCGCCGCTTGCCCTGGCCGCCACGGCCGAACTCGCCCTGCAGACGCTGAGCGATCCCGGTGAGTCCGACCGGTGGCATGACGCGGCGTCGGAGTTCTACCGGCTGGTCTGGCAGACCAATCACGCGGTGGTCAGCGCCGCGTTCGGTTTGGCTCGCCGCTTGGCCGCCGACGGTGAGCTGTTGCAGGCCGTGCAGGTCCTCGACGAGGTACCCGTGACCTCTCGTCATTACGGCACCGCCCGGATGACGGGCAGCCTGCTGCTGGTATCGCGACCGCATCGGGAGATCACCGAGATCGATCTGCGTGAAGCGGCATCGCGGCTGGAACTCGTCGATGAGCCGCGGGCATTGCAGATGCAGGTCGTCGTGGTCGGTGCGGCACTGGAGTGGTTGAAATCCCGGATGCGGCCCGCATCCGCCGACACCAGGCTGCTCGGCTATCCGCTCACTGTCGCGGGGCTTCGCGGCGGGTTGGAGTCACGGCTGCGCGCCCTGGCCCGGACCGCCCCCGGCCGCCTGCACCGGTACCGGCTCGTCGATCTGGCCAACAGCGTGCGACCGCATACCCGCTGGTGAGGGTTCAGGACTGCCCGGCGATTCGGCCCCGCCGGATCACTGCCGGCAGTAGCGGCGCCGAGACCAGGACGATCACCAGCAGCAGCAGCCACAGCCAGCCTCCGTACACCAGCGCGAGAACAAGCGCGAAGACGGCCGAGCCACCGGCCAGTACCGCGAAACCGAGCGCGGGATCGGCGGTCTCGTTCGAGCCGGGTGTCGCCGGCGGCGCGGGGAGGTCGGTGAACAGGGCCGCGAGTTCCGGGGTGGTACGCGCGGCGGTCACGGCGGCGGTGCGTTCTTCGTATTCGGTGAGCGTGAGCTGGCCCGAACCGAGGTGCTCGGCGAGCTCCCGCAGCGCGCGATCGCGTTGCTCGACGGTGATGCGCGCGCCCGGTAGCTCACTCATACTCGCAGCATAGGACGGTTTCCACGGTCCGGCTCGACCCGGTGGTCGCCACTGCCGGGAAGGCTGTGGGCGGTCGCTCGGCGCCGATTCCCACATCTGGGGAGTAATTACGCTGACTTCACAGAATTGCGGGCAGAGGAGTTGTGTATGTCCACCGTGATCCAGTCTCGGCGCCCGGCGGCCGAGGCATGGGACTGGCAATTGAACGGGTCCTGCCGCGGCCTGGAATCCACCGTGTTCTTCCATCCCGAAGGGGAGCGGGGCCGGGCGCGGGCCGCGCGGGTGCAGCGCGCCAAACAGATCTGTGATAGCTGTCCGGTACTCGATCGGTGCCGCAGTTACGCGCTGGCGGTCGGCGAGCCGTACGGAGTGTGGGGCGGTATGTCGGAAGACGAGCGCCGCACACATACCCAACGGGCCGTTACTTCAAGCTCGACGAACTAGCGAACCCGCCCCAACCCGGGTTGAATCGGACGTTTCGGTCGTGTCCGGCGCAGGTTGTCATCGCGCCTTTGTGGTTTCCTTGTTATATGGCTGCTGGTGTGGAGTACACGATCGATGAACTGGCGCGGGCTGCCGGCACGACCGTGCGCAGCCTGCGGGTTTACCACGAACGGGGGGTTCTGCCTCCACCGCAGGTCAAGGGGCGAACGGGTTACTATAGTCCAGATCACCTCAATCGGGTGCGCACGATCAGCAGGTTGCTCGATCGCGGCATCAAACTGAACGGCATCAAGGAACTGCTCAAGGCATGGGACCGCGGGGACGATCTGGGGGACATCCTGGGCGTCGGGCCGCTGCTCGGCGGTATGGAGTCCGGCGAGCCGTCCGCGGACGAGTCGGCCGCTCCCGCCGATGCCATTCCCGCCACCGAACTGCAGGAACGCTACGGCTCGGTGCCGAACGGGCTGGCCAGGATCGTCGCCGTCGGGCTCTACGAGCCGGTCGACGCCGCCACCTATCGGCCCGCCGATAGGCAGCTCATCCGGATCGCGGAGCAACTGGCGGCCGCCGGTGTTCCCGATGCCGAGGTCCTCGGCGAGCTCGAACGAATCCGGGCCGATTGCGACCGGATGGCCCGCCGATTCGTCGACCTGTTCCATCGCACGACCTGGCAGAAGTATCGGGATTCCGGGCAGGAAGCCGCCGACCTGGCGGAATTGACCGGACAGTTGCAGCTCGCCCGCACCCTGCCCGGTAAGGCGGCGGCGGAACTGGTGAACAAGTTCGTCGCGCACTACATCGACAGCGACAGCGAACTCGCCGATCTTCCCGCGGAGAGCTGAACCGAGCACTGCGGCTTCCCCGGACTGGGAAAGGGGTAGGGGAGCATCGCGCTGAACGACGGTACATTCAACGGTGGCTCTTCCGTCGGCCGGGACGATTTCCCGGCGAACGACTACTTAGGTAACTTTCCGCTCTTCTACGGATGCGCGCGGCCCTGGGCGGGTGCAGAATCTGCTTCTTGGCACCTGACGCGGTAGATGAGGCATGGAATGGGAAGCGTGACACTGTGGATGCAGATATCACTCGACGGGTTCGCGGAGGGACCCGACGAGGCGGTCCACTGGCCGGTCGTGGACGAGGAACTCTGTACCGAATACCTGGATGAACTCCGTAGCGCCGACCTGCTGCTCTACGGCCGCAGAACCTACGAGATCCTGGCGGCCTTCTGGCCCACCGCCGATCTGGCGCCGGTCTCGCCGTTCTACGTCGACTTCGCGCGATTCTGGCGCGCCGCGCCGAAACTCGTCGTCTCCCGCACCCTGCGCGACCCCTCGTGGAACACCCAGGTCACCGGCCCGGATCCGATCGAGGAGGTGCGGCAACGGCGGGCCGCGGGCCAGCGCATGGTGCTCTTCGGCGGGGCGGAAACCGCACGGTCCTTCATGGCGCACGATCTGATCGACGAGTTCCGGCTCTTCGTGCACCCCCTGCTCCTGGGCGACGGTGTTCCCCTGTTCCGGTCGCCGGTGGATACCAGCGGGCTGCGACTGGTAGATGTGCTGACCTTCGACAGCGCGGTGGTCCAGATGCACTACCGCCAGCAGGCCTGCCTGATGTGCTGAGCGTCCCGCGGGCGGGTGTTGGGTGAAATGCACGGGTTCGTCCGACGGTCCGACGTGACGTGCACTAATTTACGTTTCCATGTCGGTGATCTACCCGGACGGTGCGGCACCGGCCGCACCTGCCACCGAGTTCTTCGGTCGGATGCGGGAACTCGCGTGCCTCGACGACCTGCTGCGTTCCGGCTCGGGACGACTGATCACCCTGGTGGGACCCGGCGGTATCGGCAAAACCGGACTGGCCGCCGAAGCGATGCGCCGGGTTCACCGCGCCGAACCGGACCGGCCGGTGTACTGGGCGCGCCTGGCCGAACTCGAACGTGACTGCGGCGAATGCGCCGCGACCGTGCTGCGCTCGGTGTGCGGACCGATATCAGCGACCCCGACGCCCCTGGATGTCGCGGTGGGTCCGCCCGCGGGCGTGATCGCCGAGCACGCGATTCTGGTGCTGGACAACTGTGAACACGTGCTCGCGGCGGCCGCGCGCGGTCATCGAGCTGCTCGCCGCCACGCCCGGTCTCACCCTGCTGGCCACCAGCCGCGAGCCCATCGGCTGGGCCGACGAGTACATCCTCGCCGTGCCGCCGCTGTCGGCCTTCGAATCGCTGCAGCTGTTCCGGCAGCGTGCCGAACTCACCGGATGCCCCGTGCCCGACGATCCGGCCCAGCTCGCGCTGGTGCGCCGGATCTGCCGAGGAGCAGGTGCTGTTGCGGCGCCTGTCGGTCTTCGCGGCCGGATACGAAACCGACGGGGTCGTGCCGCAGCGCAACGGAGTCGAACTGCCCGCTGTCATAGCGGTCTGCGCGGACGGGATACTGCCCGCCGAGCGGGTGGCGCCGCTGCTGGAACGGCTGGCCGAACGCTCCCTGGTCTCGACTTTCCGCACCGAGACGACTGTGCGGTGGTATCTGGTGGAGAGCGTGCGCCTGTTCGCCGGCGACCGATTGCGCCGCGGCCCGGCCGAGGCGGCCCGGCCGGCCGCCCCGCCCTCGGTGCGGGTGACGTCGCGGGGGGATCCCGCCGCGCTGGGTGCCGCGGCGGCCATCCGCATCCGTGCCACCGAACTGGCCTGGCTGGTCGGGGTTTTCCGGGCCTGCCACCGCTCGATGGGGGTTTGTATCGAGCGGGTGCCGATGGTGGTGCTCGGCGTGCACCGGGCGACCGAGGTCGCCACGGCGGTCATCGGACCGGCGGATTTCGCCGTCGCCGAGCAACGGGGCGGGCAGTTCCGCCCCGGTAGCGACGCGGTACGGGAGTACTTGCGTCGCCGTTGGCCGGTGCGTCCGTTGGCGGTGGACACACCGGTCGATCATGGGGGATCGGCCGATTCGCGCTGGGGGAGCTTATCGCCGGCCGAACGTGAGGTCGCGGTACTGGCGGCCGCGGGCTGGCCGAACAGTGCCATCGCCTAGCGGCGGGGTAGTTCGGTGTGAACAGTGGACGCGCAGGTCGCCAGCGTCCGGCAGAAGCTCGTGATCGGCTCCCGGCGCCGGATACCGGATCATATTCCGGCCCACCTCGCCGGTGCGGTGGATGCCGAACGGGTGACCGCCGCCGGTCGTTCCCGGAGCCGGCGGCGTACGCCGCGCCTGCCCGGCCGGTGGTGATCGCGCGGCGCCGGGATCACCGGCAGGCGTAGTAGTACGGCT
>NZ_JBKOOL010000022.1:0-51393 GCF_046764065.1 Nocardia sp. NPDC002869 | reverse complement strand
GGCGCATGCGCTTCGAGGCCGAAACGGCGAGACGGGCCTCAACCCTTTGAGGTGTCTCGTAGAACTCGACGCATGGGGTGCGTCGGTGTTCGACGTCCGGGCCCAAGGTTGAACTGTGCGTGGTGCGGATCTTGGGTCCGGGGTGCAGCTAGCGGGGCCCGTGCTCCGCCGGGACCACTTCGGCCGGGACCGGGGGTGGTGGGGGTGTGCCGTCGCCGAAGGGGCGGCCGCCGAGGGATTCGCGGCCGTGGGGGGTGAGCCAGTTGGCGAGGTTCGGGCCCTTGGGGACGACCCGGGTCGGGTTGATGTCGGTGTGGACCTTGTAGTAGTGGTCCTTGATCTGCGTGAAATCGATGGTGTCGCCGAACCCGGGGGTTTGGAACAGGTCGCGGGCGTAGGCCCACAGGACCGGCATCTCGCTGAGTTTGCTGCGGTTGCATTTGAAATGGCCGTGGTAGACGGGGTCGAACCGGGCCAGGGTGGTGAACAGCCGGATATCGGCTTCGGTGATGGTGTCGCCGACCAGATAGCGCTGCCCGGTCAGCCGGTCCGACAGCCAGTCCAGGGCGGTGAAGAGCCGGTTGTAGGCGGCGTCGTAGGCATCCTGGGCGCCGGCGAAACCGCAGCGGTACACGCCGTTGTTCACCTCGCGGAAGACGCGTGCGTTCACCTCGTCGATCTCGGCGCGCAGTGCTTCCGGATACAGCTGCGGCGCTCCGTCACGGTGGTACTCGGTCCATTCGAGGGAGAAGTCGAGGGTGATCCGCGCGTAATCGTTGGTGACGACCCGGCCGGTCGGTACGTCGACGATCGCCGGCACCGTGATACCGCGCGGATAGTCGGGGAAGCGGGCCAGGTAGGCGTCGCGCAGCCGCGGGATCTTCAGCACCGGGTCCACCCCGCCCGGGTCCAGGTCGAAGGTCCAGCTCAGCTTGTCGTGGGTGGGACCGCACAGGCCGAGTGAGATCGCCGATTCCAGGCCCAGCAGGCGGCGCGCGATCAGGGTGCGGTTGGCCCACGGGCAGGCGCGGGCGGCGACCAGCCGGTACCGGCGCGGTTCGACCGGGTAGCCGTCGCGGCCGTCGGCGGTGATCCGGGTGGTGATGTAGTGGGTGTCGCGCTTGAATTCGCCCGGTTCGACGTAGGTGCCCTGTGCGGTTTTCGAATCGGTCATGGCACCAGTCTCGCAGGACCGGCCCATAAGCTGACGGTATGAGCGCTACCGAACCCACCCGGCTGGAACGCACGGTCACCGCCGGCGGTGCCGAAGTCGCCACATTGACGCTGGCGAGCCCACCGCTGAACCTGTTCGATCGAGCCATGTTCGACGCCCTGGTCGCCGATCTCGCCGAGCTGTCGGCGCGGCCGCCGCGCGCGTTGCTGATCCGGGCCGAGGGCAAAGTGGTCTCGGGCGGGGTCGATGTGCATACCTTCGACGGGCTCACCGCCGCGCAGGGAGCCCAGCTGTGGCAGGACCTGTTCGCTCGGATCAGCCATCCGATCGAGGCGCTGCCGTGCCCGGTGCTCTTCGCCGCGCACGGGCTCACCCTCACCGCGGCGTTCGAGATCGCGCTGGCCTGCGATCTGATCCTGGCCGCGCCGAAGGCGAAGTTCGGGCTGGTGGAGATCGTGGTCGGGTTGACGCCGTCGATGGGCGGGCCGCAGCGGCTGGCCGAACGGGCCGGGTCGGGCCGGGCCCGCGAGCTGGTGATGACCGGTGATCTGTACGACGCGCAGACCATGCGCGAATGGGGCGTGGTGAACCAGATCCACGAGGATCTCGACACCGCGGCGGTCGCGCTGGCCCACCGGCTGGCCGAGGGGCCCACGCGCGCGCATGCCGCCACCAAGCGGATCGTCGAAGCGTGGCGGTCGGGCGGGGTGGCGCACGCGGATTCGGTGACCCCGCAGGTGTCCGGTGACCTGTTCGACACCGAGGACCTGCCGCGGGCGGTGCGCAGCTTCCTGGAACTGGGCCCCGGGAAGGCCACCTATCGGGGGCGCTGACCTACCGGATGACGATTTCGTGATCGATCCGGGCGATTCGCCGACTCCGCACCCGCATTTGTGATCTGAGTCATATAGTCACAGGTGCCAGACTTTTCGACTGTGCGGAGGTCCGATGCAAGGCGGTACGACCACGATCATCGGGCCCGCGGCCGGTCCGTCCGGCCCGGTGCGGCAGTCCGGCGGCGCGCCCGGCCCACGGCCGGAGCCGGTGGAGTTCCATATCGTCGACGCCGGCGCCGCGGCGCCGCTGTCGCGGGGCGCGGACGGCATCCTGCGCTACGGCAACCTCAGCCCCGCCCTCACCGAACTCCTCGATCTCCAGGTGCACGCGTTCTCTAACCGGGAGGCCGTGGTCGAGGTCGGCGGCGGCCGGCTGACCTATCGGGAGCTGTGGCATTCGGCCTCCCGGGTGGCCGGTGGGCTGCAGGAGCACGGGATCGGCTACGGGGACCGGGTCGCGGTGCACATGCCACCCGGAGTGCGCTGGGTGCAGGCGTTCCTCGGGGCGCTGCTCAGCGGGGCGGTACCGGTTCTGGTCCAGTACGGGCTGCCGCGCGCGGCGGCCGACAAGGTCATCGCCGACAGCGATGCCGATTTCGTCCTGGGCGCGCCCGACCGGGGCTGCGGCGCCACTCGCAGCGACAGCCGCTGGGCCGCCGACCTGCCCGACGCCGCCGCGTTCATCGACGACGGTGCGGCGCTCGGCGATCTGGCCCTGCTCTGCTACACCAGCGGAGCCGGGGCGGGCGCGGTGCCGACGGGGGTGGAACTGACCAACGAGAATCTGCTCTCCGCCATCCGCTCGATGGTCGCCGCCCTCGATCTGCCCACCGACGGGATGCGCAATCTCGTGCTGCAGCCGCTGGCCCACGCCAGCGGCTGTGTCGATCAGCTCCTGCCCACCTTCGCGGTGGGCGGCACCGTGGTCCTGGCCCAGGGCGCCGGTGCGGTGGCGGCGGCGATCGCCGAGGAAGGCGTGGATACGCTCGCGGCCAGTACCCGTGTGCTCGGCGGCCTGCTGCCGGAGCTGGCCGCGGGGCGTGCCGACGGATTGCGCACCGAGCGGGTGATCCGGATCAGCACGGCCGGTCATCGCGCCGACGTCGCGGAGCCCGGGTCGGCGTCCGCCGGTGATCTCGGTGCGGTGTTCCCCTCGGCCCGGCAGTGGTCGGTGTGGGGGGCGACAGAGACCAGCGGGATCGGGCTGGCGCTGGGGCCGACCGCCGGTCCGGCCGCCGACGCCGACGGTACCGTGCTCGGGTTCCCGTTCGGCGGTACCGAGCTGGCGCTGTGCGGACCGGAGGCCGCGTCGGGGCGCGGCGAGCTGCTGTGCCGCGGCCCCAATGTGACCAGGCGCTACTGGAACGATCCCCAGCGCACCGCCGACCGGTTCACCGGCAGCTGGTTCCATACCGGTGACCATGTGTGCATCGGCACCGACGGGCTGGTCCGGCGCAGCGCCTGAGCGTCAGGCGACGAGTCGTTCCCGCAGGCGCTCCCGCAGGTCGGGCGTGAGGCCCACGGCGCTGAGATACGCATCGAAGTCACCGTGCAGTTCGATCCCGGATTCGAGGCCCGCGCGCAGGTACTCCTCCCGTACCTCGAGCACGGCCGGTGGCAGATCCGCGCCGAACTCGTCCTTCAGCGCGGTGCGCAGTTCGGCGACCGCCTGGTTGCTCAGCAGGTAGTCACCGAGGATCTCGGACTCGGTGACTCCGACCGCGCGCAGCAGCGTGGCGATGGTCCAGCCGGTGCGGTCCTTACCGGCGGCGCAGTGCACCAGGACGGCTCCGCGGTCGGCGACGATCGCCTCGGCCAGGGCCGTGATGGCAGCGTGTGCCTCGGGCCGGGCCGGGAAGTTGCGGTACACGTCCATCATGTAGGCGAGCGCGGCACCGGGCGCGTCCTGCCGGCCGGCGCCCGCCTCGTGCGGGGGCGCGGTGACCGTTCCGTCGTCGAAGGGGGTGATGTTCAGCCGGATCTCCGGGGGCAGGTGGTCGGCGCCGGCGCGTTCGATCTCCAGGTGGCCGCGCAGATCGTGGACCGCCCCCACACCCAGTTCCCGGAGGGTGGCGTGGCCGGCGTCGTCGAGCCGGCTGAGCTGGGCCGAACGGAGCAGGACTCCGGGACGTGTCGTCCCGCCGCCGTGCAGGCGCAATCCGCCGAGATCCCGAAAGTTGAATGTGCCGCTGATCCGGAGATGCCCGGCGAGGGGAGAGCTTGTCACCGCATCAGGCTAACTGCCGCCCGACCGTGCGCGTTGTGTGATGCCGCACAGCCGACGAAGATCACCGGGACCCGGTCGTAGACTGGCCGATGGTCTCTGTCATGAGGCGCTGTGGCGGTACGGGTACGTCTCCCGGGGCGGTCCAGGGTGGGCCGGACGTGCGTGTACCGAGTGTCCGGGGTATGTGGAGTCGGTCCCGAAGAGGCCGTAAAAACAGTCTTCGGGTATGGGTTTCCCGTCAGAACTGTTCTCAAACCCCGAAAACCTTCTAATATCGAGAAGACGGATTGGATAGGCTGCAACATCCCGACTATGCCTACCGATCCGGCCGGCCACTGCGGTGCCGAGTTTTCGGTCCGGAGTGTGCGAGTTGTTTGCCGAGGGAGCTTGCGTTGGGCGTACGTGGAGAAATAGCGGAGGTCCGGATCCGGTCGGCCGTGCGAGAAGCGGTCGATCATGCAGACGCGGTTATGGATATCACCGGATTACGGGCGTTGCGGGTCTTGCTGCACGCCGGGGTGAGCGCCTACTGGCCGCTGGTCAAGTCGACGCCGGTGCAGCAGATCCACGCCTACTCCAAGACCGTGCAGACCCTGTGCCGGCACTGGGATTCGACCGCGGACTATGTACCCGACCCGGTGGTCTCCAAGCGGCAGCGTGCCCAGCAACGCGAGGTGATCGAATGGCTCGAGCTGTGCGCCGCCCGGTCGGGTACCCGCTGGATCGAGCCGGTCGAATCGGTGGCGTCCTACGTGATGATGGTGGTCCAGGGTTCGGTGCTGCGGTGGCTGGCCGATTGTGACGACGAGGTCGTCCTGGTCGCCTTCGACGATCTGGTCTCCAATCTGGTCACCCGGGCGATCGACGCCGGAAACTCGTCCCAATAAAGCTGGACGTTCGACCAGTACGGTGGTTGAGTGGTCGGGTGAGTGTGACCTCGCCGATCGCCCCTCTGCATGCGGCCACCGCGGATCTCGATCCGCCGCTGGCCGCGGTGGACCTCACCGCCCTGCGGGCCAATGCCGCCGACCTGGTGCGCCGGGCCGCGGGCCGGCCCATCCGGGTGGCCAGCAAATCCGTGCGCTGTCGCGCGGTCCTGGAAGATGTGCTCGGCGCCGGACTGACCGCCGCGGGCGGTTTCGCCGGCCTCATGTCGTATTCGCTCACCGAGGCGATCTGGCTGGTCCGGCAGGGCGCTCGCGATGTGCTGCTCGGGTACCCGAGTGCCGATCGCACGGCGCTGGCCGAACTCGGCGGCGACCCGGTCCTGCTCGAGGCGATCACGCTGATGATCGACGATGTGGCGCAGCTGGACCTCGTCCGCGCCGCGGTCGGCAGCGCGACCGTACATCCCCGGGTCTGCCTGGATGTGGACGCCTCGCTGCGAATCGGTCCCGTGCATCTCGGGGTGCGCCGCTCGCCGATCCGGACCCCGGAACAGGCCGCCGAACTGGCCGAGACGGCCGTCGGCCGCGGGTTCCGGGTGGTCGGACTGATGACCTACGAGGCGCAGATCGCCGGACTACCGGACACCTCGCTGCCGGTACGCCTGGTGAAGAAGGCCTCCGCCCGGGAGATCGGCCGGCGCCGGGGCGCGGTGCTGGACGCCGTGCACACGGTGACCGGGCCGCTCGAGATCGTCAACAGCGGTGGCACGGGTTCGATCGAATTGTCCGCCGCCGCACCGGGAGTCACCGAGATCACCGCGGGATCGGGGCTGTACGTACCTACCCTGTTCGACGGATATCGATCGTTCCGGCCCAGGCCCGCACTGTATTTCGCGCTACCGGTCCTGCGCCGGCCCGCGGCCGGAATGGTCACGGTATTCGCCGGGGGATATATCGCCTCCGGGCCGGCGGGAGCTTCTCGCGTACCCGAACCGGTGTGGCCCAAGGGATTGCGGATGCTCGGTACGGAAGGGGCGGGTGAGGTGCAGACGCCGCTGGCCGGAGCCGCGGATCTGTCGATCGGGGATCGGGTGTGGTTCCGGCACGCCAAGGCCGGTGAGCTGTGTGAACGGTTCGACCGGTTGTATCTGGTGGATGGTGACGGCTCGCGCGTGGCGGTACCGACATATCGTGGCGAAGGTAAATGTTTCGGATGAGGCGGCCGAATCCGATACGGCGGGGACGTATTATTCCGGCAGTAATTCGCATTGCTTCCATGTAATTCCGGGAAACTGCGCCGACTGTCCCAGCAGGACGAAACGGTCCGCGAATGCCTAACGATTATCCAGTTGGACGAATCGCGAAATATTCGCCGATTCGTCGAGGGTCTCCGGCAGAAATTCGGTGAGCAGTGGGGAGCGTACGATCACCGCTCGCCGGCGGGCCCGGCCCACCGCGTCGTGTACCAGCGCGGGCGACAGCAGGGCACCGACGGGAATCGGCGAATCCTCGGGACTCGACGCCGCCAGGGAGAGCAGGACCACCGCCGCCTCGCGGCCCCGGAGCAGATCCGGAGTGCCCACCAGCACCTCCTCGAACCGTGCCCGCGCCAGCAGGTTCCGGATCCGGCCCACCTGGGCGCGGAAGGGGGACACCACGACGATGTCGTGCGGTTGCAGCAGCCGGGGCCCGGTGCCGTCGTCCCATCGCTGTCCCAGCAGGTTTCGGATCTGAAGTAGGACCTCGCGGGCTTCGGCGTCGGAGGCGGTGCTGTTGCCGTGGTGATCCACCGGCACCGTGACGATTCCGGGTTCGACGGCGTCGGCGAACGCCTCGGCGGGCGCCGGGTACGCCCGCAACCGGCCTTCGAAGTAGAGAGGTGACAGTGCCTCGCTCAGCCGCGGATGCAGGCGCCGGGTCCGGCCCAGGAAGTAGCCGTGGGTGGCGGGCAGCGTCACGTGACCGGAACTCGGCCAGGTGAGGGCGGGGGTGTGCACCGGCTCCGGATGCGGCCCCGGATCGGAGTCGTACCGGGCGGCCGGATCGCCGGTCAGCAGCAGGTTGCGGGCACTCACCGAGACCGCGGCCGTGGTCGCCAGCGGGAAGGCGTTCGCGTCGGCGATTACCAGGAGGTCCAGCGAATCAGGCGGGATCCGCAGGGGGTCGGTGAAGTCGGCGGGCGTACCCCCCACGACGCAGCCGCGGATCGCGTTCGCCAGGAACCGGGGGTAGCGGTCGGCCTCCAGGATCAGCCATTCGGGAGCCACGGCCACCGACTCGCTCTTGGCGACCAGTTCGGGCAGCACACCCGCGCGCACCACCGCGTCGAGCAGGTTCTCGACCGGCGCGGCGGTCGGCGCGACGATACCTATCCGCCAGTTGTCCTCGGTGACCAGTGTGGCCAGTACATCGGCCAGGACGGCGGTCCGGCCGGTACCGGTGGGCGCCTGCACAGCGAGATACGAACGGTCCAGGTCGCGCAGCACCGCGGTGATCGCGGCCCGCGGGTCTTCCCCGGCGGGCGGGAGAGGTGGCCCGGCGGGCTCCGGGGCGGTGGCACCGAGGCGGGGTGGGCGGCGGGTCAGCAGGTCGAACAGCGGTGTCGCGGGGATCGCGGGCAGCGAGACGAGTAGCTGCCGGCCGATATCCTCTATCGCGTCCGCCGCGGCGACGGGCGGGTCCGGCAGTGCCGGTGCCAGCGCGACCGGTAGTTCGTCGTGCGGTTCGGCCCCGGGCGCCAGGGTCTCCTCCAGGCGCACGGTATCGGCGAAATCGGTGTCCGCCGCCCAGCCGAGGACTGTGGCGGTCCCGCAGGTACGGACGGCCCGCGGCGCGCGTCCCGCGGGTTCGTAGACCACGCAGACCGTGGTGCCCGGCGCGAGGCCCGGACCGGCCAGCCGGCCGGTGAGCCGCAGGAAGCGGCGCACCGTATCGCCGGGACCGATATGCCATTTCGTATCGACCGCGGCCGAATCGGCCACCATGACCCCGGGTTCGGCGGCCCAGTCGGCCGGTGGGTGGGTCAACCGGTCGATATGCGCCCACCAGGCGGTCTGCTGTTCCCGGCGGTGATAGCCGAGCAGTGCGGCGGTCAGCGCGGCGACCCGGTGCGGTTCGGCCGGGGCCTCCGCTACCGGGTCCGGGCGCCGGGCGGCGAATTCGGCCAGGGCGGCCTCGGTGGGCGAGGGTTGCGCCGAGGGCGTTTCGCGCAGCAGCCGGTCCAGTGTCTGGACGTGCCCGGCCGGTGAGTCGCCCCGCTGCGCACGCAACCGGTCCGCGAGCCGCAGCACGGTACGCGCCCCGGAATCCTCCGAGGTGCCACCGAGCACCGCCGCGACGGCAGGCAGCGCGTAGGTCCGCGATCCGGCGACGAAAGCGCCCCGGAATATCGGATACAGGTCCACCAGGGTGCCCGCCCGCAGCAGCACGTCCACGGTCTCCTCGCCGAAGCCGAGCCGGGCACCGCTGTGCAACAGGAATGTACGGGCCGCGGCGGTGTAGTGGTAGATGTGCAGATCGGGATCGGCCAGCAGCGGTTCGGTGAGCGCGGCGAGGATATCGGTGAAGGCCCGGCGCCCGGCGGCACGCAGTTCGTGCCGTCGCGCGAGGACCGGCGTGACACCGGGGAATTCGAGGCGGATCTCACGGGTCAGGCGGACGGTGTCGCGGGCGGCGACCTCGATCCGTAACCGGCCGGGGGCGATCTCGTCCACGTGGAGTGCGAGGTCGCCGGGGGTGGCGGCGGGCAGCATGTCCAGGGCGGACGGGTCGGCGGTGACGTATTCGCCGCGACCGGACCGTTCCTGGCGCAGCTGGACGACGGCCTGAGTGCGCAACCGGGTCAGCAGGCGCGGGGGTAGCTCCGGCGCGGCGACGGTGCGGGTGGTGAGCCGGTCGATGGTGGTGACACCGGCCGCCCGCAGCGCGGCCCGCGTGGGCAGGTCCATCCCGGCGACCAGCAGCAGATCCCGGGCCTCGGCGCGAGCGGCGCGGCAGACGGTGCACCGGTGACAGGCACGGAAGCGCGGATCGCCCCACTGCACCGGCAGCAGTTCGCTGGAATGCTCGGCCAGGATCTCGGTGATCCGGCGCCGACGGGCCAGATACACCGGCCGGGTGTCGGACAGCGCGACCACCCGGATTCCGGCCTCCGAGTGGACCGACACCTGCGGGTCGACCCGGATCGACCTTTGCTCGAACAGTGCGGCGGCGACGGTGATCCGCAGCGCCGTGGCGACCGGTCCGGAACTGCCGGTATCGACGCCGTGCAGCCGGATACCGTCGGCGGTGCGGGTCAGCAGATCGGCGGATGCGAACACCTCACCGTCGAAGACGACCGGGTTGCGCACCGCCGGCGCGCCGGTCTCGACGGCGGCCAGGGTCTCGGTATGCGCGGTGGACACTGCCGCGAGCGAATCGGGAACCGCTCCCGGCGGGGAGATCTCGATCAGCGTGCCCGGGTACCGCTGCCCGATATCACCGAGTACCCGGTCGAATACTGTGGCCTCGTCGATATCACGCGCGTGATCCGCTGTCGCGCAGTCGCTGTCGTCACCGGGGAGCGGGCCGACGGTGCCCAGTTCGGCGTCGAGCGCACGCAGCAGCGCGAATTCGCAGCGCGCGGCGCGCACCAGATCCGTGGCGCCGTACACCACCCGATCACCGACAACGAACAACTATGGCCCTCCTGCGCCCAGTGCCACCCCGGCCGACGCTCGCGCGCGGGCCGGACGGGCCCCACTGTAGCCACCGGGTCGGACCTGGTGGAACGGGTCGTGCGTCAGGAACGCGGTTTCCGGCGATCCTGACGTTTGGGGCCGTCACGGCGGGGGCCGCGGCCGATCGAGCGATACCCGGGCGCGCCCTGATCGAGCTGCAGCTGGATCAGCACACCGCTGATGCGGGTGCTGCGCAATGCCTCCAGTGTCTCCGGCGGCAACTGGGCGGGCAGTTCCACCAGGCTGTGGTCCGGCCGGATACTGATATGCCCGAAATCGCTACGCCGCAGGCCGCCCTCGTTGGCGATGGCGCCGACGATCGCGCCGGGCACCACCCGGTGCCGTTTGCCCACGCTGATGCGGTAGGTGGCCAGCTCCGCGCCGGTCGCGCGATGCCGGGACGGACCCCGGCGCTCCTCGAAGCCACCCTCCTCGAACCGGCGCGGCGCCCGTTCACGGTGCGGCCGCTCCACCGGCTCCGGTTCGGGTTCGAGGAAGAAGCTCTCACCGTCGTGCGCCACCACCGCCAGCGCGGCCGCGATATCGGCCAGCGGGGTGTTGTGCTCCTGCTCGTAGTCCTCGATCAATTTGCGGAACAGGGCGAGGTTGTCCGAGCTGAGGTTCTCGGTGATGGCGTCGCCGAACTTCGCGACCCGCTGGGCATTCACATCGTCGACGCTGGGCAGCTGCATCTCGGTCAGCGGATGCCGGGTGGCGCGTTCGATGGATTTGAGCAGATGGCGTTCGCGCGGGGCGACGAACAGCAGGGCCTCGCCGCTGCGGCCCGCGCGGCCGGTGCGGCCGATGCGGTGCACGTAGGACTCGGTGTCGTGCGGGATGTCGTAGTTCACGACATGGGAGATCCGGTCCACGTCGAGTCCGCGGGCGGCGACATCGGTGGCGACCAGGATGTCGAGGGTGCCCGCCTTCAGCTGGCCGATGGTCCGTTCCCGCTGGGCCTGGGCGATATCGCCATTGATGGCCGCGGCGGAGAAACCGCGGGCGCGCAGTTTCTCGGCCAGTTCCTCGGTGGCCTGTTTGGTGCGCACGAAAATAATCATGGCCTCGAAGGACTCCACCTCGAGGATCCGGGTGAGCGCGTCGAGTTTGCGCTGATGCGATACCAGCACCCAGCGCTGGGCGATATTGGTGGCGGTACTGGTCTTGGCCTTGACCGTGATCTCGACCGGTTCGCGCAGGTACTGCTTGGAGATCTTGCGGATGGCCGCGGGCATGGTCGCGGAGAACAGCGCCACCTGCTTCTCGGCCGGGGTGTCGGCGAGGATGCGCTCCACATCCTCCTGGAACCCCATCTTCAGCATCTCGTCGGCCTCGTCGAGCACCAGATAGCGCAGCTTCGACAGGTCCAGGGTGCCCTTTTCCAGATGATCGATCACGCGGCCCGGCGTGCCCACCACGACCTGGGCGCCGCGCCGGAGACCGGACAGCTGGACCCCGTAGCTCTGGCCGCCGTAGATCGGCAGGACATGGGTGCCCGGCATATGCGTCGCGTAGCGGCCGAACGCCTCGGCGACCTGGATCGCCAGTTCCCGGGTGGGCGCGAGCACCAGCGCGGCCGGCTGCTTGCCGGTGGGCTGCTCCTGCAGCAGGCCCATCAGGATGGGGATGGCGAAGGCCGCCGTCTTACCGGTACCGGTCTGCGCCAGACCGACCACATCCGTGCCCTCCAGCAGCGACGGGATGGTCGCGGCCTGGATAGGGGAGGGCGATTCGTAGCCGACATCGGCGATGGCCGAAAGGATGCGGTCATCGATACCGAGATCTGCGAAGGACGGTCCGGCGGTTTCGGGTTCGGTCTCGCCGGAGTGCTCGCCCAGGTTGTCGTCGCCCTCATTGGTGCTCATTGACCAGAAGTTTACTGGTACGGACTGGTCGCGTGGCCCACCGGCCCATACGGTGTGAGCATGAACGCCGCCCCCACCGAGCTCTCCGGCCCCCCGCACGACGGCGCGACGGTTCTCGCGGTCGTGCAGTTCGCACCGCATACCGATATCGATGCCAATCTCGTCGCACTCACCGCGCGGGTGCGGGCCGCGGCCGAGCAGGGCGCCCGGATCGTGGTGGCTCCCGAGTACTCGATGTTCGCGCTCGGCCGGCTCGACGAGCGGGCCCTGGCCGCCGCGCAACCGCTCGACGGCCCGTATGTCACCGCATTGGCCGGACTGGCCGCCGAAACGGGGGTGTACCTGGTCGCCGGGGTGGTGGAGACGGCCCCGCCCGGTGACGAACGGATCCACAACACCCTGGTCGTGCTCGGTCCCGACGGATCGCTGCGAACGCGCTACCGCAAGGTGCACCTCTACGACGCGTTCGGTCAGCGCGAATCGGAGGTGGTGGCGCCCGGGCCGGTGGACGAACCGGCGCTGTTCACCGCCGACGGGCTCACCTTCGGTCTGCAGACCTGTTTCGATCTCCGGTTCCCGGAGGGGTTCCGGCGGCTCGCCGTGGCCGGCGCGCAGGTCCTGCTGCTGCCCGCGCAGTGGATTCCCGGACCGGGCAAGGTCGACCAGTGGACCACTCTGTTGCGCGCCCGGGCCATCGAGAACACGGTGTATGTGGCCGGGGCCGACCAGTGCGGGCCGCGCGGCGCCGGCGCCTCGATGATCGTCGACCCCGCGGGCCGGGTGCTGGCCGAACTGGCCGATGCGCCCGGTGTCGCCGTCGCCGAGCTGGAGTCCGGCCTGGTGGACCGGGTCCGCCGCACCAATCCGAGCCTTGCGCTGCGCAGATTCGTGGTGACCGCGCCGGAAGCGAGTAGCGTCGAAAGGTAATGCTCTACGCCGACCGTCTCACCGCCGGGCGCGCACTGGGAAGCGAACTGACGCACCTGCGTGCGGAGCACCCGCTGGTGCTCGGACTGCCCCGGGGCGGGGTTCCGGTGGCGGCGGCGGTCCGCGATATCGTCGGCGGCGACCTCGATATCCTGCTGGTCCGCAAACTCGGGGTGCCCTGGCAGCCGGAACTCGCCGCGGGCGCGATCGGCGAGGAGGGTGCGCGGGTGCTCAATGCCGATGTCCTGCGCCAGACCGGACTGGACCGGGCGCGGCTCGAGGCCATCGAGGCGGACGAGCGCGCCGAACTGGACCGCCGCCGCATCGTATGGCGCGGTGATATCCCGCCGATCCCGCTGCGGGACCGGACCGTGGTGATCGTCGACGACGGGGTGGCCACGGGGGCGACCGTGGTCGTGGCCTGCCGGGTGGCCCGGGCCCGGCAACCGCGGCGGATCGTGGTCGCGGTGCCGGTGTCGGCGCCCGAGGCGCTCGACCGGATCCGCGCCGAAGCCGACGAGGTGGTGTGCCCGCAGGCACCGACCGCGCTGGCCGGGGTGGGCGGTGCCTACCGCGATTTCCACCAGCTCGACGACGCCGAGGTGACCGACCTGCTCCGGCCGGACGCCCGGTGAACGGTACCGGGCGTCCGGAGCCGGGTGGGCCGGGTTACAGCTCCGGCTGAGCGTAGTCGGCGACCTGCGCGGTCAGCACCCGCAGATGCTCCAGCGAGCTACCGAGCGTGCGCTCGATGGCGGTGAGCCGGGCCACATAGTGGCTCACCGGGTATTCGGACGTGACGCCGATACCGCCGTGCATCTGGATCGCTTCCTGGCCGATATGCTTCGCCGACCGGCTGACCTGCAGCCGCGCCCGGGACGCGATGACCGGGTCCCCGGCACCGTCGACCAGCGACGCGGTGAGGTAGTAGCTCATACTGCGGGCCAGCTCGAGCGAGACGTACATGTTCGCGGCACGCTGGGCGAGGGTCTGGAACTTCGACAGCGTGACACCGAACTGTTTACGGGTCTTCAGATAGTCGGTGGTCAGCCGCAGCGACTCCGCCATCGCCCCGATCGATTCCGCGCACAACCCGGCCTGGGCCCGGGCGAGCACCTCGTCCACGGCGCTCGTGGCGTCGCCGCCGGTGCCGAGCAGTTCGGCGGCCGCGCCGTCGAGGACGATCTGGGCGCCACGCAGGCCGTCGACCGTCGCGTAGGAGGTACGGGTCACCCCGGTGGCGTCGGCGGCGACCAGGAACAGGCCCAGACCACCGTCGGGCAGGGTCGCACTGACCACCAGGTCGTCGGCGCAGTCGCCGTGCGGTACCGGGTTCTTGGTACCGCTGAGCGTGTAGCCCTCGCCCTGAGCGGTGGCCGCGGTGGCGATCGCGTGGTCGGGCCAGCGGGTGCCGGGTTCACCGTGCGCGAAGGCCAGCAGTTTCGATCCGGCGGCGACCTCGGGCAGGATGCGCTGGCGCTGGTCGGGCGTGCCCACCGCGCTGACCAGCCCGCCCGGTACCAGGACCGCGTCGAGCAGCGGTTCCGGCGCCAGCCGCCGCCCGATCTCCTCGAGCACCAGCATGGTCTCCACCGGGCCCGCCTCCATACCGCCGTCCTTCTCGGCGAAGCTCAGCCCCAGCACGCCCAGTTCGGCGAGCTGATTCCAGACCTGACGGCTCCAGCCGAGGTCGGTGCCGATGACCTGCAGCCGGGATTCCGGGTTGTAATGGCGATTCAGCAGGTCGCGCACCGTGTCGCGGAGCAGGGCCTGTTCATCGGTGAGATCGAAATCCATTACCTGACCTCACAATCCGAGGATCGAGGAGGCGATGATGGTGCGCTGCACCTCGCTGGAACCTCCGTAGATGGTTGTCTTGCGATAGTTGAGATAGCTCGGGCCCGAGCGCTGCGCCCAGTCCGGCGAGGCGATATCCGCGGCGTGTACCGGCAGCGCGTCGGGGCCGGCGATATCGAGGACCAGCTCGGTGGCGGCCTGCTGCAGTTCCGAACCGCGCATCTTCAGCACCGACGACGCGGGGTTGGGCTTGCCCTCGGTCGAGTTCGACACCACCCGCAACTGGGTGAGTTCCAGCGCGAGCAGCTCGTTCTCCAGTTCGGCGATACGCGCCGCGAACAGCGGGTCTTCCAGCAGGGTCCCGGAACCCGACCTGGTGGCGGCCGCGTATTCCTTGGCCACGCCGATCCGCACCTTGGTACGGGCGACGGCGGTGATCCCGGTGCGCTCGTTGCCGAGCAGGAACTTGGCGTAGGTCCAGCCCATGTTCTCCTCGCCCACCAGCTGGTCGGCGGGGACCCGCACGTTCTCGAAGAAGACCTCGTTGACCTCGTAGCCGCCGTCGATGAGTTTGATCGGCCGGATGGTGACACCGGGCGATTTCACGTCGAAGAGCAGGAAGGAGATCCCGGCCTGTTTCTTCGGAGCGTTCGGGTCGGTGCGGACCAGGCAGAAGATCCAGTCCGCCCACTGGGCGAGGGTGGTCCAGATCTTCTGGCCGTTGACGATGTAGGAGTCACCGTCGCGCACGGCCGTGGTGCGCAGCGAGGCCAGGTCCGAACCGGCGTCGGGTTCGGAGAAGCCCTGGCACCACCAGATGTCGAGGTTGGCGGTGGCCGGCAGGAACCGCTTCTTGAGTTCCTCGGAGCCGAACTGCGCGATGACCGGGCCGACCATGGTGGCGTTGAAGGTCAGCGGGTCCGGCACGCTGGCCAGCTGCATCTCGTCCTGCCACAGATGCCGCTGCATCGGGGTCCAGTCCTTGCCACCCCATTCGACCGGCCAGTTCGGTACGGCCAGGCCGTGTTCGTTGAGGATCCGATGGGAGGTCACGACGTCCTCGCGGGACAGTTCGTGACCGTATTTCACGCGTTCCCGGATCTCGGCCGGGATCGCGGTGGTGTAGATCTTCCGCAGCTCGTCACGGAAGACGGCCTCGTCGGGAGACAGAGTCAATTTCATACACATCTCCAATTATGTCTCGATTGTCCCGGCATAGAATTTACACCCCTCCCCGATCCTGCCGTGTCGAGTGCATCACATGTGCCGGGAGCGCAGGGCCGATCACGGCGGACGAGAGCGGAGTGTGACCAGGCGGCGACCGGGCGGGCCTGGTACTTTGCTGCGGTGGGCGGGGGGTCGCCGGCCGGATCCGGCACCGTCGCCCCGATCGGATGTAGGGAGTCAGCAGTGCACAACAAAATTGTCGCGCGCACCGCGGCCACGGCAGCCGCCCTCGGAATCAGCGCAGCGCTCGCCTTCACACCGGCGGCCGCCGCACCCGCGCCGACCCCGGCCGAAACGGCGATGCAGGCGCTCACCGAGCAGACCGCCGGCAAACCGGAAACGCACGCCGGAGTGGACGCGCTGGACCGCTATGCCGACTACGTCGCGGCCAACCACATCAGCACCATCGGCGTGTACACACCCTTCGTCTACGCGGCGCCCACCTTCGGCTGCGGCAGCAACGGCCCGATCACGACCATCATCGCGGCCGGCACCGCCAACGGTCCCAGCGCCAACATCAGCGGTACCCCCGGCACCCTGACCTTCCACGCGACCCCCGGGCATCCGGGCATCCCGCAGGCCTCCGGCCTGGTCGTCGCCTGGATCAATATCAACAACGGGCGCAGCGGTCTCGACATACTCGACGATCTGACCGAGTTCGGCACCCCGTCACTGTCCCGGACCGTGGACAGCGGTCCGGGTATCGTCCTCGCGTCCATGTGGGGCACCATCGACTACCCGGGCGCGCTCTGTGTGATGACGCCCACGGTCGGCATGTTCCCGGTGCCCGAGGCGCCCGCGCCGGCGCCGCAGTCCGCGCCCGCCGCGCCGCCCGCGGAACCGGGCGGTCCGGCTCCCGCACCTGCGCCTGCGCCGGAACCGGCGCCCGCGCCCGCCCCGGCCTAGATCCCCCGGCGCGGACGATACGGTCCGCGGTGGCCCGGACGAGACGGCCACCGCCGCCGATCGTGGGCCACCAACGGCCTGTCATTCTTTGCCAGAATCCGGCCATGGGTTTCTTCGACGGCGTGCGCGGCCGCCTGCATTATCGGAACCGGCCGGTCGCCGGGGCCGCGACGGGCCTGGTGCTGCTGCCGGGCACCGGCCAGCACAGCGGGCACTACCACGAGTTCGCGCGGCAGCTGAACGGGGCGGGTATCGCCGTCTGGACGCTGGATCCGGCGGGCCAGGGCCTCAGTGAAGGTGATCCCGGCGCCCGCCCGGTCCTGTCCGAACTCGTCGCCGACGCGGCCACGTTCTTCGCCCTGGCGCGGGCGCAGGCTCCGGAACTCCCGCTCACGCTCATGGGGCATTCGCTCGGGGCGATCACCGCGCTCGCGACCCTGGGCGCCACCCCGCCCGCCTTGGACCCCGCCGTCGCGGCGACCCCGGCCGTACCCGCCGACCTGCCGGCCGGACTGGTGCTGTGCGGTACTCCGGCGCGCGCCCTCGACGATCGCGCCGAGGCCGCCGGGCCGCGGCTCCCACCGGTCCTGGCCGTCCACGGGGCGGACGACCGCCGGGCGCCGATCGACCCGGTCCGGGCGTGGGCGCGGCGGCGCGAGGCGGTGGAACTGCGCGAATACGCCGATGCCGGACACGATCTGCTGCACGAGCGCGTGCGCGCCCGGGTGACGGCGGATATCGTGCAGTGGACGCAGGAGATCGTCGCGGGGCCGGTGCGACGACCGTGAAACCCGCTGTGTGACAGCGGAGCAGGAAGGGGGACACGATGCAGCCGAATGCGATCACCACGCTCGATTCCGCCGTCGAAGACGGGCAGCTGTGGATCGACGGCGTCCTGGTGGCCGAGGGTGCGCCGGAACAGTGCGCACTGCGCTACGAACAACTCGCCGACCAGGTGGACGCGCAGATCGACACACTGTCCGCGGCGGTATCGCTGCCCGGCTTCGGGGGATTCGATTCGGGTGCGGCACTACGCTCGGGATTCGAGGGCAAGGCCACCGACGCGATCGCGGCGCTGCGCCGGTACTCCGATACCGCCCGGCAGCTCGCGCACACCTTCCGGGCCGCCGCGGCGGCCTACCGCGAATCCGATACCGATATCGCCGCGGCGCTCGGCGCCGCCGCACCGACGGGAGCCTCCGGTGCGTGAACTACCCCGCGCCGGGGCACGCGGTGTCCACTACCGCGTCGATCCCGAGTACGCCCCCACCGTGGAAGTATTCGACAACCTCACCCACCGGCAGATCCATGCCGGGGTGGCCGCCATGAACCCGTCGGTGCTGCAGAGCGGCGGGCAGGCCTGGCAGGGCGCGGCGACCGGCCTCGCCGACGCGGTGGCGCAGGCGCATACCGAGATCCGCGGCGCCATCGCCGACGGCTGGCGCGGATCGGCGGCCGGTCTGGCCGCGGCCGCGGTCCGCGATTTCGAGGCCGCCGGCCGGCACCTCGCCGATGTGCTCGCCACCGTAGGGCAGCGGCTCGGCCGGGCCGGGGACGCCGCGGAGACACTACGCGCCGCGGTCCCCGAACCCGGCGGCGCCGAACCGGATCTCGCGGCGGCGCTGCTGGACCCGCATGCGGCCACCGGCAATATCGCCGCGCAGCGGGCCGCCGACGACGATCGCGCCGAGGTGGTCCGGATGATGGACAGCGTCTACACCGGCGCCTTCATTCCGACCGGCGCCCAGATCCCCGCCTTTCCCGACCTACCGGACGCGCTGCCCGGCACCGAGGTGCCCGGCGGTGCGGCGGCCGCGCCCGCGGCACCCGGCCCGGAAACCACGGCGGGACAGCGGCCTCCCGCCGCGCCCGCGGGGACGACCGTGGCGGACCAGCAGCCGGCCACGGCTCCGGCCGGAGTCGCGGCCCCGGATGAACCCGGTTCGCCGGCGGTCACGGTCTCGGGTGTCCGGCCCGATACCCCGCACCTCGCTCCGGCCGGGTCCGGCCCCGAGAGCACGACCGCGGCGGCCACCGGGCAGATCGCCGCGCCCGCCACCGCGCCCGCGGCGGCGCCGGTCACCGCTGGAGCCGCGCCGGCGAGTCCGGCCGCGGCGGCGGGTATCCCGCTGTTCGCCGCCCCGGTCCGCCCGGCGGGCTCGACCGGTGACCAGGAACGTTCCCGGGACGAACAGCAGCGGGCCGCGGGAGGCGAGGCGGTCACCGGAATGGGCGCGGGGGCCATCGGCGGGTTGATGGGCGGTGCCATGGCAGCCGATACGGTCCGGTCCGGCACCCCGGTGGCGCCGCGCACCGAGCGGACCGCTCCGGCCGAGGACGATCTCCACTTCGCCGACGAGGAACTCACCTATCTGGAAGCGGGCGAACCGGCGGGGCAGTTGATCGGCGCCCTGGAGCCCACCATTCCGCCGGTGCTGGGCGAGTGGACGGAAGAGGAGTGAACTGGCTCCTCACCCCGGACCAGTTCGCGCTGGCATGGGAACGGACCGTCGGCGACCGGATTCCCTATCCGCTGGCGGTCCGCCTGTCGGCTCGCGATTCCGTCGAGCGCACCGCCCAACTGCCCGCCCTGCGACAGTGGTGCGACGGCACTCTCGACGCCGACCTGGAGGCCGCGCTACGGGTGCTGGCCGGCCCCGAGGTGAGTGTGGAGACGTTCGGACAGGACGGGGACCGGACTCCGGCCGTGCGGATACTCGCCGCCTCGGCGGGCCGTATCGGGGTGGTCGCCACCCAGCGGCCGGGCCCGCAGCCGGACCGAGGCGGCGAACTGCGGATCACTGCCGGCACCGCCACCTCGCTGCCGGTCCGGGTGATCGCGGCCCTGCCGGCCGCGGCCGCCGGCGCCGGGGGGCGGCTGCGCGCGGCGCGCAGCGAGGTCGTCGAGGACGGCCGGGACCGGGTGACCGTCCCGGTGTCCGGGCCCACCGTGGCGACCCGGATCCGTAAGCGGCTCACACTTCCCCGCGACGGAATCGGCCAGATGGTGGTGTCGGTGCACCGGCGCACCGGGCCGGCGCCGTTCGGTGTCCTGTGCTGGGTGGATATCACCGGCGACGGCCGCTACGCGGTCCACACCGGCAAGGATGTCGAGATCGCCCCGGTGGGCGCCGAAGGTTTCACCAATGCCCTGCGGCCCATGATCGCCGCCGCCCAGCGGTCGGTCGCCTACGCCGAACACTGAGTTTCGAGATCTGCTCGGCGGAGCCTGCATTCGAAGTCCGTCCGGCGCCGGCCGCGGGCCGTGGCGCGCAATAGGGAACCGGCACGGTGCCGCAACTCCCCGGCGGCGCGCAGCTGTCGAAACAGCGTGATCGGCCCTCTCGGCGGCGGGGAGAGAGAAGCAGCAGCCGGCACTCGTGGCCGGCCGGTGGATCAGTTACCAGGTGCGACGGTGCCGGTCGGGGTGGGCAGGGGCGGCTGGTCGGCGGAGTCCGGTGTGGTCGCCTCGCCGGTCGTGGGTGCGGCGACCCGGGGCGCGACGGGGATCTGCGTGGGCGTCGACTCCGCCGGGACGTCTTCCGCCGGATCCGTTTCCGGGTACCCCGGCTCGTCTCCCGCGACCGGCGGTTCGGCCGGCACCGGGGGCGGAGATCCGGCGGGCGGCGGGGCGGGGGGTTCGCTGGGTGGTGCGACCGGGGGTTCGGCGGGCGGCGGGCCCGCACCCTCGGGCGGAACCGGGGCGATCACCACGGTGGTGACCGGAGACGGTGCGGGCAGCGAGGATTCGGTGTGGGCCGGTTCCAGCGGCGGGCTCGGCAGCGAGGCGGTGCTCCCACCGGACTCGGCCGGGGCGGCCGAGTCGGGCGTGGCGGACAGAGTGACCCGGCGGGTGGTCTCGCCGGCGGTCGGCTCGGCGCCGGGACCGGTGGATGCGGTGACCGAGATCTGGTATTCGGGCGGGAGGGTGCGCCGGGGCGGCGGCTCCGGGGCCATCCGCCACGACGGGGACGGTGGTATCAGCACTTTCGCGATACCGGTGGAGGGTTCGCCGGTGAACCCCGCCGGTTCCGCGGCCTGCGGACCCGAGCGGATCGGGGGCGGCGGCACATAGGTGTCCTCTTGGCCGATTCCGCACGCGCCGATGAGCACCAGCCCGAGGGAAACCGCCCCGGCGGCCGCCAGTGGTCCGGCGACCTTCGTTTTGCTCTCCATCGGTGACGCTCCTGTGATATGTCAGTGGCCCAACCTTAATTCAGCGCGCCGGGGAGAACTAGACCCCCGTCTGCTGATCCCCTGGTTACCGGGTGTAGAACGGCGGAGAAAGGGGTACGGTTCAGGTATCGAATTGATATCAGCCGCGTGTCGCGGGCTTGTGTCGCGTAACAATCTTCGGGTTGTGGTCGTAGCGTATGTTGCTGAAGTGACGCATGAGGCACCCGGTGTTTTTCTCGGTGACCGTGCACTGAAGTGGTAGGCGCGAAACGATTTCCGGATCGGCGCCATCGAGGAGTAGATGATGGGAGACCAGACCACCACCGACCTGCCGGGCGCGGCGGAGGAATCCGCCGCAGCGGAGGCTCCGGAGCCGGCGGATCCTGTATCGGGTGGTACGGGTGTGACAGTGGGCAGAGTACTGGGCTGGCTGGTCTTCGCCGGTGGGCTGGGTGCGGCGGCTTTCGGTATCGGCACCCTGCACGTGGTCATCACCGTGATCGGTCTCATCCTGGCGTGCACCGCGGGGCTGACCCTGTTGAAGTTGCGCGCCGACGGGCCCGGTCCCGAACCCGAGGCGGGTATCGCCGGCTGAGCCGGCGATCGCGGCCCGTCCCCCTTTCCGGCACTCGCGAGCCGGGCGGTCGCGCGGGTTCGGGCGGCTGCGATTGCGCACTGAGTGGGACAGGTGTCCGATCAGTTTTTCGGGCAGGTGTTCACTCCGCCGCGCGGCCCGTGCGGCCGGTTTTCCGGTTGATCGGGCGTTTGCTCGACTTCGGCTTCGTCGGTACTTTGGGCTCCGGTCGGGTGGGATCGGAAGGAAGAGAAGAACATGATCGAAGCCGGGTCCGCGGCCCTGAATCTGGCGAATCTCGTCACGTCCATCGCCGCCAATGTGACCTATCTGCTGCAGGCCTGGGGAGTTCTCTGAGTGTTTGCCGACAGTGTGGCGGTGCGCCGGGCGGGTGCGCCGCCACACTGCGTTCCGGCTGCTCGTTCGTTGCTGATCGCCCCGGGGGTCGGCCCGCCGGGCGCGGTGGGCACTGCCCGTGTGGCGCGCGGGCGGATAACGTATGCGCTATCGCGCATCGTCGTATTTCCGCCCGAGAGGAGATGCTGTGCCACAGCAGGTTCGAGGTGTCATCGCCCGCCGTTCCGGTGCCCCGGTCGAGCTGGTCCCGATCGTCATACCCGACCCAGGTCCCCGGGACGTGGTGGTGAAGATCCAGGCGTGCGGGGTCTGCCACACCGATCTCACCTACCGCGAAGGCGGGATCAACGACGAGTTCCCGTTCCTGCTCGGCCACGAGGCCGCGGGTGTGGTGGAAACGGTGGGTTCGGCGGTCACCCATGTGGAACCGGGTGATTTCGTCGTCCTGAACTGGCGGGCGGTCTGCGGCCGGTGCCGCGCGTGTAGGCGCGGCCGCCCCTGGTACTGCTTCGACACCTTCAACGCCAGTGTGCCCATGACGCTCGAGGACGGCACCGAACTCACCCCGGCGCTCGGTATCGGCGCCTTCGCCGACAAAACCCTCGTCCACGAAGGACAATGCACCAAGGTCGATCCGGCGACCGACCCGGCGGTGGCCGGTCTGCTGGGCTGTGGCGTGATGGCGGGTGTGGGCGCGGCAGTGAACACCGGCAATGTCGGCCGCGGCGATTCGGTGGCGGTACTGGGCTGCGGTGGGGTCGGCGACGCGGCGATCGCCGGCGCCCGGCTGGCCGGCGCGGGCACCATCATCGCGGTGGACACCGACGCCCGGAAACTCGACTGGGCGCGCGAACTCGGCGCGACCCACACCATCGATGCGTCCGCCACCGACGCGGTCGCCGGAATCCAGGACCTCACCGGGGGATTCGGCGCCGATGTGGTGATCGACGCGGTCGGCCGCCCGGAGACCTGGAAGCAGGCGTTCTACGCGCGCGATCTGGCCGGCACCGTGGTGCTGGTCGGGGTGCCGACCCCGGATATGACGCTGGAGATGCCGCTGATCGATTTCTTCAGCCGCGGTGGGGCGCTGAAATCGTCCTGGTACGGGGATTGCCTGCCGGAGAGGGATTTCCCGATGCTGATCGACCTGTATCGGCAGGGCCGGTTGCCGCTGGACAAGTTCGTGACCGAGCGGATCACGCTGGACGCGGTGGAGCAGGCCTTCCACACCATGCACGGTGGACAGGTCCTGCGCTCGGTGGTGGTCCTGTGACGGCCCGGGTCGAACGGATCGTCACCGAGGGGCAGTTCTGCCTCGACGGCGGCTGCTGGGATGTGGCGAACAATATCTGGCTCGTGGGCGACGGCAATGAAGTACTGATCATCGACGCCGCGCACGACGCGCAGCCGATTCTCGGCGCCGTGGCCGGGCGCCGGGTGACCGCCGTAGTGTGCACGCACGCGCACAACGATCACGTCACCGTGGCGCCCACCTTGTCGGCGGCGACGGGTGCGCCGATCTTCCTGCATCCCGGCGACGATGTGCTCTGGCAGCAGACCCATCCCGGCGTGGAGTACCGGCCGCTGGCCGACGGTGAGGTTTTCCGGGTCGGTGGCGCGGAACTACGGGTCCTGCACACGCCGGGGCATTCACCGGGGTCGTGCTGCCTGTACTCCGCGGCGAGCGGTGAGGTCTTCAGCGGCGATACGTTGTTCGAGGGCGGCCCCGGCGCGACCGGCCGGTCCTATTCCGACTATCCGACCATCCTCGCCTCCATCAACGAGCGACTGTTCGCGCTACCCGAGCAGACGGTGGTCCATACCGGGCACGGACCCGACACCACTGTCGGCGCCGAGCGGGCCAATGTGCCCGCGCAGGCCTGAGAATCCATACGCCGATTCGGCGCTGCCCCACGGGTACCGCCGAATCGGCGCGCTCCGCGCCGCCGAGAGGTGATCGCCGAAGCTCCGGACCAGGGGCGCCGCCGCGGCCGGCGGGCGTTCTCGGCCCACGGGCGGCCCGGGCGATACCGGCACGGAGCCGGCCGCGCGGTGGTCACCACGGCGAACCGCGTGATCGGTGGCCGGGGACCGGCCGAGAACACCTGAACCGTCAGACGGTGCGGGGGACCAGCACGAACACCGGGATGCGGCGTTCGGTCCACGACTGGTAGTTGTCGAAATCCGCGTACAGTTCGAGCAGTTTCGGCCACAGCCGGTCCCGTTCGGCGTCGTCGGCGAGGCGGGCCCGCACCGGGATCCGGTCCTTGCCGATCTGCACGGTGGTATCCGGCTGCGCGACGAGGTTGTAGTACCACTGCGGGTTCTTCGGCAGCCCGCCCTGCGACGCGACCACGATGATGTTCGCATCGTCGCGCAGGAACAGCAGCGGCGCCGTGAACTGCTTACCGGATTTGCGGCCGGTATGTTCCAGCAGCAGGGTGGGCACCGGTTTGCGGAAGCCCGACCCGACCCGCCAGGTGCCGCCGATCCGGCCGCCCGTCTTCCGGTAGGCCCAGGTATTGATCTTGGACATGTACTTGATGGCAGTCGGCACGAACGGCGAGTCGAGCTGTTTGGGGCGGTTGTTCATACTTCTCGGAGCTCCGATGCTCAGCGCAGGATCAACAGCGCGGATTTCTCGATGAGGTCGGCGATATCGGCGTAGGAGGCGTAGCCCATACCGGCCCGGACGAGGGCGCCCGCGTAGACCAGTTCCAGCGAGACGACCACCTCCGGGTCCGGGTCGGGGCCCAGCGCGCGTTCGATCCGGGTGCGGATCTCCAGGCCGATGCGGGCGCGCAGATGGGCCACATCGGGATCGCGGCCGAGCATCGCGCTGGTGACCGCGCCGGAGACCTCCTGGTCGTCGGCGACCAGCATGGCGATGGCCCGCAGCTCGGCCACCACCCGGACCGTGGGGTCGGGATCCTCGCTGACCGGTGAGGGCGCCGCCACCAGCCGCCGCCAGAAGATCTCGGCGACCAGATGTTCCTTCGACGAGAAATAGGTGTACGCGGTGGCGGTGCCCACACCGGCCGCGGCGGCGACCATCCGGATGGTCATTCCCGCGAACCCCTCGCGGGTCAGTACCTCCACCGCGGCCTTCGTCAGTTTGTCGACCGTATCGGCCTGTTTCGCGGACAGGCGCCGACGGGTGGCTTCGACGACGAGGGGTTCACCTTCGGACATGTGTCTGAATGTACCGTTTCAGTTCTTCGCGGCCGCAATCCCGGCCCGGCGCCCGTAGAAACTGCCGTCACCCAGCGAGGTCCCGCTGGCGTATCCGCCCGCGCAGACCCCGGAGGTGCAGCGGCCCGCGGCGAACAGCCCGGGGATGGGTTCGCCGTTCACGTGCAGGACCCGCGAATCCAGATCGGTGCGCAGACCGCCCAGGGTGAATCCCGCGGTGAATCCGCGCATATCGAACGCGGCGAACGGGCCCTCCAGCGGTTTCGTCCACTCCGCTTTCTTGCCCAGCAGCGGATCCTGACCGTTCGCGGCGTGCTTGTTGTACAGCTCGACCGTGGTCTGCAGGGCCAGTTCGGGCAGGCCGATATCGGATTCGAGTTCGGCGATCGTCTCCGCCGCCCAGGTCGGCGGCTGGCGGAAGAACGGGGTGGAGGTCTCGGTGGTCAGCGATTCCTCGTAGGCGGCCTCGCCGATGATCAGGAATGCCTGGTTCTCCTGGTGGAACAGGGTCATCTGCCCGATCCGCCCGGGATAGGTGTCCTCGGGGACATACCGCTGGCCGCGGCCGTTCACCAGGATGCCGCGCGCCATCATCTGCGGATCGCCGAAGAACGCGACCTCGGTGGCGTCCATATGGGCCAGATCGGCGCCGAGCGCCTGCGCGATCCGGATGGCGATCCCGTCGTGTTCCTCGATGGCGGCGCCCGGACGGCCCATGAGCCGCGGCGCGAAACCCTCGATCATCTGATCGTGGTAGGCGAAACTGCCGGTGGCCAGGACGACCCCGCGCTCGGCCCGGATGGTCAATTCCTTGCCGTACTGTTTGGCGACCACTCCGACGACCCGGTCGCCGTCGACGATCAGGCGCTGGATCCGGGTGTCGTATTCGGCTGCGACTCCGAGCTTCTCGGCGGTTTCGGCCAGCGGTTTCATCAGCATGTAGCCGCCGCCCTTGGAACCGGTCTGCTTGTTGCTCATCTGCGGGACGTGGCCGCGCGGAGCCGGGTCGGCGACGGTGTTGAACGGGGCCGCGTTCTCCCCGCCGGAGTACATCAGTCCCTCGTCGTGCGGGGGCTCCCAGCCGGGTTCGTCCCAGAATTCCTCTTTGAAGGGCACGCCGTTGGCCACCAGCCACTCGTAGTGTTCGACACTGCCGCGGCAGTAGTCGGCGATTTTCGCGCGGTCCACCCCCGGACCCAGCGCGGCGACCATGAACTTCTCCATGTTCTCCGGGCTGTCGGCAAAACCGAGTGCCTTCTGCAACGGCGTGCCGCCACCGAGATAGATGAAACCGCCGGCCAGCGCCGCCGCACCGCCCCAGCCGCTGGTGCGTTCCAGGATCAGCACGCTCGACCCGGCCCGCGCCGCCTCGATCGCGGCGCAGACACCGGCGATCCCATAGCCGGCCACGACCACATCGGCGGTGCGGGCCCACGCGGTGACCTCGGCGGCGGGTAACGGTCGGAGAGAGATGGGGTCGGCCATTATTCGGATTCCTTACTGTCGTTCTGCGCGCCGGCTGCCGGGGTCCCCGGTGCGGCCTGCTGTGCGGCGATGGTGGCACGTCCCGATGCGGGGGTGGGGTGGCCGTCCCGCTCAGCGGTGGGGGCGTCTTGCGGCGGGGCGGCGGCTCCGTACCGCGCGGCGGCGATCTCGCCCCGTCCGACGCCCAGCCCCTCGCCGAGGCGCGTCAGCGCCAGCGCGGCCAAGGGGAGCTCGGCGTCGACTCGGCCGCCCAGGTCGAGAGCCAGTGACAGATCCTTCTCCCCGAGTTCCCGGACATGGGTCAGAATCGGTAACCAGAAATCGCCCTCCTCGATGGGGGCGGTGGTACCGCGCAGCATGATCGAACCCGCCCCGCCGGTCACCGCGTCGGAGTGGCGGACCACCTGGCCCAGCGCGCTGATATCGAGCCCGGCTGCCTCGGCCAGCCGCTGTGCCTCGGCGGCGGCGGTGAACGAGATGAAATGCAGCAGGTTGCGGGCCAGCTTCATACGGGTACCGGCCCCGACCTCACCGGCGTGGACCACGAGATCGGCGAAACAGCCGAAGGGTTCGCGCACCGCCGCGACCGCCTCGGCACTACCGCCGATCATCACGGCCAGCCGGCCGCTGTTCGCGCCCGCGGCCCCGCCGCTGATCGGGGCATCGACCAGGTGCACGCCGCGTTCGGCGCAGAGCCGGGCGAATTCGACCGCGGACTCGTCGCCGATGGTGGAGTGCACGGCCACCACGGTGCCCGGCGCGGCGGTGCTCAATACCCCGTGCGCGCCGGTGAGTACGCCGCGGACCTGCCGGTCGTTCACCACCGCGATACTGATGACCCCGCATTTCGCGGCCAGTTCGGCCGCGGTGGCGGCGGCCTCGGCGCCCGCGGTGGTGAACGGTTCCACCGCCTCGGGCCGGGTATCGCAGACGGTGAGACCGCCGGACCAGTCCAGCAGTCTCTTCGCTATCGGCGCGCCCATATCGCCCAGGCCGATGAAACCGACCCGGGTGCTGCCGGCGGCGTCCGCGCTCACTACCGGATCACCTGGCCGCCGTCGACGCAGAAGATCTGCCCGGTGACCCAGGAGGCGTCGTCGGAGAGCAGGTAGAGCAGGGCGCCGGCCATATCGTCGGGTGTGCCCATCCGCTTGAGCGGCAACCGGTTCACCATATCCTCGACCATGCTCGCGGGCGTGGTGGTCTTGGTGGCCTCGGTATCGGTGGGCCCCGGGGCGATCGCGTTGACCCGGATGTTCGAGCCGCCGAGTTCGGTGGCCAGCTGCTGGGTGAGTCCGTTGATCCCGACCTTCGCCAGACCGTAGAAGCCGGAGTACACCCAGGCCGCCGTGGAGGACTGGTTGACGATCGAACCGCCGCCGCCTGCCGCCATGTTCTCCCAGACCGCGCGGGTCATCACCAGGGCGCCGTCCAGGTTCACCGACATGAACTTCTTGTAGTAGTCCCAGGGCACGGTGAGCAGCAGATCGAGGTTCATCCCGCTGTAGATGGCGGCGTTGTTCACCAGATGGTCGATCCTGCCGTACTTCTCGACGGTGAAATCGGCCAGTGCCTTCGCCGATTCGGGATCCGAGACGTCGACGGTGTGGAACGACGCGGTACCGCCGTCGGCCACGATCTTCTCGGCGACGGCGGTACCGCCCTCTTCGTTCAGATCCGCGACGACGACCGACGCGCCCGCGGCGGCCAGCGCCTGCGCGTAGACCTCGCCGATACCGCGGGCGGCGCCGGTGACGATGGCGGTCCTACCGGTGAAACGAGCCATGGGATGAGCTCCTCGTTGATCGGGAAAGCTGGGTCGGAAAAGGTTCCGCTGCTGTGGGGCCGGTCGCGCGCCTACTGCGCGGTGGCGACGAGTTTGGTCTCCAGGTACTCCTCGAACCCGGCGACGCCCATCTCGCGGCCGATACCGGACTGTTTGTAGCCGCCGAAGGGCGCGTCGGCGCTGTACCACATACCGCCGTTGACGCCGAGCGTGCCGGTGCGCACCCGGTCGGTGACCCGGCGGATCCGCTCGGGGTCCTTCCCCCACACCGCGCCGGACAGGCCGTAGGGGGAGTCGTTGGCGATCCGGATGGCGTCCTCGTCGCCGTCGTAGGGGAGCACCACCAGGACCGGGCCGAAGATCTCCTCCTGGGCGGCCTTCGCGCTGTTGTCCAGGTCGGCGATGACGGTGGGTTCGACGTAGAAACCACGGTCGTGTTCGGCCGGGCGGCCGCCGCCGGCCACGATCCGGCCGCCGTCGGCGCGGGCGCTGTCGATATAGCCGAGCACCCTGGTGCGCTGCCGGTCGGAGATCACCGGACCGCAGACGGTGCCGGGGCTCGTCGGATCGCCCGGACGGATACCACGCATGGTGTTCGCGGCGGCCTCCAGCGCCTCCTCGTACTTGTGCCGCGGTACCAGCAGGCGGGTGGACAGGGCGCAACCCTGGCCGGCGTGCACACACAGCGAGAACCCGGCGTAGCCCACCGCGGTGGCGAGATCGGCGTCGTCGAGCACGATGAACGCCGACTTCCCGCCGAGTTCGAGGAAGGTCTTCTTGAGATTGGCCGCGGCCGACGCCATCACGGCGCGGCCGGTATTGGTGGACCCGGTGAAACTGATCAGATCGACCCGCGGATCACCGGAGAGCTGTGCGCCGAGGCCGTGATCGGCGGAGGTGACGATATTGACCACCCCGGGCGGGATCTCGGTCTCCTCGGTGATGATCGAGGCCAGCGCCGCCGCGCACCACGGAGTGTCCGGGGCGGGTTTGAGGACGACGGTGTTGCCGGCGGCCAGCGCCGGGCCCAATTTCGCGAAGTTGATCTGGTGCGGGAAGTTCCACGGGGTGATCGCGCCGACCACGCCGACCGCTTCGCGGCGCAGCGCCCGGTGGGTGCTGATGCCCATCGGCGCGGCCACCCCGAGTTCGGTTTCCCATTCGTAGTTCGCGGCCAGTCGGGTGGGGAAGCCCAGGTCCTCGACGGGTCCGTCGAGCTGGGGTCCGCTGGTGAACATGATCGGCGCGCCCACCTCGGCGACGGTGATCTCGCGCAGCTCCTCCGCGTGCGCCTTCAGGCCGGCCTGCAATTGCTCCAGGCAGCGCACCCGGAACGCGTGGTCCCGGGACCATTCGGTGGCGTCGAAGGCGGTGCGGGCGGCGGCGATGGCGGCATTCATATCGGCGGCGTCCGCGTCGGCCGCGATGCCGATGACCTCTTCGGTCGCCGGGTTCACATTGTCGAACACGCCGTTGCCGCCGGGCACGAGGCTGCCGCCGATCAGCAGTCGAGAACTGTCGCCGGGCAGAAGACTGTTCATGAAAGACCCCAATACTGTCTGGACAGGTGTATGGAATATAGTCCGGACTCTTTCTCGAGTGCAAGAACGGGTTCTATCGTTCGGCGCTCCGTGCTGATCGTGCCGCACACTCGCCCCGGAGGGGTGGGGTAGCCTGGGTCGATATTCCCGTTCGGCTGTCCCAGTGCTCCTGAGCAGTCAATTCCCGTACGATCATTGTCGCGCGGGCGCGCCGCTGGTACCGTCCAGACACATGTCCAGCTATGTGTCTCTCCCCCGCGGCCGATCGGTCGCGCCCGGCGAGAACTCGTTATCGAAACAGAGGTGGGTCCGATGACGGCCGCATCGTTGGAGCCGGTGGCGTTCGATCCCTACGACTACGTCTTCCACGAAGACCCGTACCCGGTCTACGCCCGGCTGCGCGCGGAGGCGCCGCTCTACTACAACCCCGAACTCGATTTCTACGCGCTGTCGCGGCACGCGGATGTCACCGCGGGATTCCGCAACGCCGCCGCGCTGTCGAATGCCAACGGCGTCTCGCTCGACCCCGCGGCCTGGGGTCCGCACGCGCACAAGACCATGTCGTTCCTCGCCATGGACGACCCCCGGCATATGCGGATGCGCAAGCTGGTGTTCAAAGGTTTCACCCCCAAGCGGGTGGCCGATATGGAGACCCGCATCCGGCAACTGACACTGGGATACCTGGAACCGGCGCTCGAGCGCGGTGAATTCGACTGGATCCAGGACTTCGCGGGCAAACTTCCGATGGACGTCATCTCCGAGCTGATGGGGGTGCCGGCCGCCGACCGCGACGAGATCCGCCATATGGCCGATATGGTCATGCATCGCGAGGACGGGGTGACCGATGTCCCGGATTCGGCGATCGAGGCCTCGCTGAACCTGGTGGTCTACTACTCGGACATGGTCGCGCAGCGCCGGGAGAACCCCACCGACGACCTCACCTCCGCGCTGCTCGGAGCCGAGATCGACGGCGACCGGCTCACCGACGACGAGATCATCGGATTCATGTTCCTGATGGTGGTGGCCGGGAACGAGACCACCACCAAACTGCTGGGCAACGCCCTGTACTGGGCCGGCCGCAACCCGGCGGAATACGCCAAGGTCGCCGCCGATCCGGAGCGGGTCCCGGACTGGGTCGAGGAGACCCTGCGCTACGACACCTCCAGCCAGATCGTCGCGCGGACCGCCACCGCGGATCTGGAGTACCACGGCCGGGTCGTCCCGGCGGGGTCCAAGGTGCTGCTGCTGATCGGTTCGGCCAACCGGGACGGCGAGGTCTTCGACAATGCCGACAGCTACGACCTGGACCGCGCCGAGAAGGGCAATCCGGCCAGCTTCGGCGCCGGTGTGCATTTCTGTCTCGGCGCCCATCTGGCCCGCCTGGAAGCGACGGTCGCGCTGCGCGAATTCGCCGCGCGGGTGAAGTCCTACCGGGTGCGCGAGGACGAATTCGTCCGCGTGCACTCGTCCAATGTGCGGGGCTTCGCCAAGCTCCCGATCTCCGTGGAGGTGCGGTAGATGCCCCGGTTCGATCCCCATCCCGAGAAGCGGCCGACCATCGTGGCCGGCGCCTCGTCGGGTATCGGCGCCGCCACCGCCGCGGAGTTGGCCGCGCAGGGCCATCCGGTGGCGCTCGGCGCGCGCCGGGTGGAAATCCTGGAAGAACTGGCCGGGAAGATCCGGGCCGAGGGCGGTACCGCGTTCGCCCACCGCCTCGATGTGACCGACCAGGCCTCGGTGGACGAATTCGTCGCCGCCGCCGAGGCGGCCATCGGGCCCACCGAGGTCCTGGTCTCCGGGGCCGGTGATATCGAATTCGGCCTCATCCAGGACATGGACCCGGCCGATTTCGCGCATCAGGTGCAGATCCATCTGATCGGCGCGCATCGGATGGCCCATGCGGTGCTGCCCGGCATGCTGGCCCGCCGGCGCGGCGACGTGGTGCTGATCAGTTCCGATTGCGCGCCGCTGCCGCGGCCGTGGAACGGGGCCTACAGCGCGGCCAAGGCCGGCGTCGAGGCGATGGTGCAGCAGCTGCGGATGGAACTCGAGGGCACCGGTATCCGGGCCTCGCTGGTCCGGCCCGGTCCGACCGTGACCGGGATGGGCATGAACGCCTCGCCCGAGGTGGTGGGGCCGCTGCTGGAGTCCTGGCAGGCCTGGGGGCTGGCACGGCATCCGTACATGCTGCGGGCCTCCGATCTGGCCCGGGCGGTATCCGCGGTCGTCGGCACCCCGCGGGGTGCCCATCTCGTGCTGGTCGAGGTGCAACCGGAAGCGCCGCTGCGGCCGCTCCCGGGAGAAGGAAAGGACTCCTGATGTCAATGGCACTGCCCCCGGGTTTCGATTTCACCGACCCCGCACTGTGGGCCGCTCGCAGTCCGGTCGAGGAATTCGCGCTCCTGCGCCGGACGGCGCCGGTGTGGTGGAACGCCCAATCCGACGAGACCTCGGGCGGTTTCAACGACGGCGGCTACTGGGTGGTCAGCACGCTGGAGGACGTCAAGGAGCTGTCCCGCAACCCGGAGCTGTACTCCTCACAGCAGAAGGGGTCCATCGTCCGGCTGCCCGGCGATATCACCCCCGACCAGATGCAACTCACCGAGGCGCTGCTGGTGAACATGGATCCCCCGAAGCATTCCAAGGTGCGGCGGATCATCTCCAAGGGTTTCACCCCGCGGGCGGTGGAGGGTTTGCGCGCGGCGCTCACCGAGCGCGCGCACCGCATCGTGCACGAGGCGAAGAAGAGCGGCGGTGGCGATTTCGTCACCCAGGTCGCCTGCGAACTGCCCCTGCAGGCGATCGCCGAACTGCTGGGGGTCCCGCAGGAGGACCGGCGCAAGGTGTTCGACTGGTCGAATCAGATGCTCAACTACGACGATCCCGAATACGGCGACCCGACCGTGGCCTCGGCGGAGATCCTCGGCTACGCCTGGAACATGGCCGAACAGCGGCGGTCGTGTCCGGCCGACGATATCGTGACCCAGCTGGTCGATGCCGATGTCGACGGGGAGGGGCTGGCCTCCGACGAGTTCGGGTTCTTCGTCATCCTGCTCGCGGTGGCCGGTAACGAGACCACTCGCAATGCCATCACCCACGGGATGAAGGCGTTCGTGGACAACCCGGAACAGTGGGCGCTGTACCGGGAGCAGCGGCCGCGGACCGCGCCGGACGAGATCGTGCGCTGGGCCACTCCGGTGACCGCGTTCCAGCGCACCGCCACCGCCGATCACGTCCTGGGCGGGCAGGAGATCAAGAAGGGGCAGCGCCTCGGATTGTTCTACAGCTCGGCCAATTTCGACGAAGAAGGGTTCGACGAACCGTTCACCTTCGATATCCTGCGCGATCCGAATCCGCATGTCGGATTCGGCGGTACCGGCACCCATTACTGTGTGGGCGCCAATCTGGCCCGGCTGGAAATCGACCTGATGTTCAACGCGATCGCCGATGCCATACCCGACCTGAAATCCGTTTCCGATCCGGTACGGTTGCGATCGGGGTGGATCAACGGAATCAAGAGTTGGCAGGTGCGGTACGAATGAACATTCGGGATATTCCGGTGAACACACTGTCGGGTTCGGCGTCCACGCTCGGTGAGCTGGTCGGCGACCGGGTGGTGCTGCTGGTGAACGTCGCGTCGAAATGCGGTCTCACACCGCAGTACACCGGGTTGGTCGACCTGCAGAAGAGCTACGGTGACCGCGGTTTCAGTGTGGTCGGTGTGCCGTGCAACCAGTTCATGGGGCAGGAGCCGGGCAGCGCCGAGGAGATCCAGCAGTTCTGTTCCATCACCTACGGTGTGGACTTTCCCCTGCTGGAGAAGGTCGAGGTGAACGGCGACGGCCGGCATCCGCTGTACCGGGAGATCATCGAAACGCCCGACGCCGAGGGCGCGGCCGGTGATGTGCAGTGGAACTTCGAGAAGTTCCTGATCGACCGGGACGGCAGTGTGGTGGGGCGTTTCCGGCCCACCACCACACCGGATGCGGACACGCTGGTCGCGGCGATCGAGAAAGCGCTGTAATCGATGCCGTAACGGCTTATGATCGAGGCCCGATCACCCAGTGGTGAGCGGGCCTTTTTCACTTTCTACCTGCGAAAACAGCGTGATACGGCGCAATCCGGACGTGATCGGTGAAAACCGCCCGCCCGGATTGAATCGGCCATAACATGGACAACTGTCTGGACATAAATCCGGTTCAGTTCGGCACGCCGGGGCGCCGAACGGCTTGAGGCAGGTGAGTGGTGGTACCGATACACAATCGGTCCGATCGGCCGACAACGACACCGCACAAAGTCTGGGCCGTCGTGCGGTACAAGCTCGCGGCCCTGGGGATGGTGCTGGTCATCGCCCTGGCTGTGGTCTTCTCGCTGGTCATGTTCTTCGGCGGGTTCACGCCGAAGGAACCGGTATCGGTGGTGGTACCGCGCAGCGGGCTGGTGATGGATCCCGACGCCAAGGTGAAATTCCGGGGCGTGGAGGTCGGCCGGGTCGGCAAGATCGAATCCGGTAACGGGGAGGTCCGCCTCGAACTCGATATGAACCCGGACCTGATGCGCCTCGTCCCGGGCAACGCCGGGGTCGATATTCGCTCCACCACGGTGTTCGGCGCCAAATACGTGAACTTCCTGGAACCGGCCCAGCCCGCCGGCCGCCTGCGACCGGGCCAGGTCCTGCGCGGCGAATCGGTGACCGTCGAATTCAACACGCTGTTCGAGCGGCTCACCGAAGTCCTGAACATGGTCGAACCGGTGAAACTGAACGCCACGCTCACCGCGCTCGGTACCGCGCTGCAGGGACGCGGCGAGCGACTCGGCGACCTGCTGGTGAACGCGGACCGGCTGTTACGCGAGATCAATCCGAGCATTCCCGCGCTACAGCACGATTTCCGGGCCACCGCCGCGGTGACGAACGTCTACGCCGACACCGCCCCGGATCTGCTGCGCACGGTGGACAATGCCACCGCCCTCGGCCACACGCTCACCGACAATGAGCAGAGCTTCGACGCCTTGCTGCTGGATACGATCGGCCTGTCCGATACCACCGGCGCGGTTCTGACCGAGAACGAACAGAACCTGGCCACCGCGCTGGACCTGCTCCGGCCCACCACCGAACTGCTCGACGCCTACAAACCTTCCCTGGACTGCGTCATCCGCGGTCTGGCCAAAGCGATGCCGCTGGCCGACGACCTGATGGGCGGCCGCAACCCGGGCGCCTCGTTCAACGCCAGCTTCATGTACGGGGCCGAGGCCTACCAGTACCCGAACGATCTGCCCAAGGTGAACGCCACCGGCGGGCCGCGCTGCGCGGGCGTCCTGGACCGGGTGCCGGGCAGCCACTCCGATTACGTGGTCACCGACACCTCGGAGGTCAATCCGTTCATCCCGTCCACCCGGATCTATCAGAACCATCCGACCGTGTTCGAGTTCCTCTTCGCCGGTCTGCCCGGTATGCGCTGAGTCCGCGCCGGGCTACCTTCCGTAGCGGTGCCGGCCGTTCTGCAGTGCGGCTTCGCTGACAGGGAAGTAGCTGCTGCGCTCCGACTCACAGCCCTGGGTCGATCCGGACGCGCAGGCGTACGCCACCCAGCGGACTGGAGTGCAGTTCCGCTGTGCCGGAATGGAGTTCGGCTTGTTGCCGGACCAGGGCCAGGCCCAGGCCGGAGCCGGGGGACCCATGACCCTTGACGAAGCGGTCGAAGGCGGTCGGGAGGAGCGTTACGGGGATGCCGGTGCCATCGTCATCGATGGTGATCTCGATAGCGTCGGAGCCGCCGCGGGCCGAGACCGTGATGGTGTGCGCGTGACCGTGCTGTACGGCGTTGGCGACCGCGTTGGTGACGATGAGCATGAGCCCGCCGGGTAGACCGGTCACCGTCATCCGCGGACATTCGGTGAGATCGATGTCGACTTCGGGGTATCGGCGGCGCGCGTCCTGTACGGCGCGGTCGAGGGTTTCGCAGAGGTCGAAGGGGTCGAAGGCGTCGGATTCGGTGAGTTCGCCGACGGCGAGTTGTTCCAGATCGGTCAAGGTGTTCTCGATCTGGCGCTCGGCGAGCAGGACATCGGCGAGTATTTCGCGCTGCTGTTCGGCGGGTGGTTCCTTGGTGGCCAGAACTTCCAGGTCGGTGCGCATCGCGGTGAGCGGTGTGCGCAGCTCGTGCGCGCAGACCGCGGCGAAGTCCCGGGCGCCGGCGAGTGCACGATTGGTGGCACCGTGTGCGGCCTCGAGTCGGGCGAGCATGCGAGTGATGGCATCGGAGAGTTCCTCCGCCTCACGGGCGCCGCGGCCGCTGAGCGGTGGTAAATGCTCGAGGGTGTCGATGTCGTGGGTCGCGGTCGCCAATCTGCGCAGTGGCCGTGCGGCGTAACCGGCCAGGAACCAGCCGAGCACCGCCGCGAGCAGCACGCCCGCGATACCGATTCCGACACCGATGAGCTGGCCGCGACGGATGGCCGAATCCGCCGGCGCACGATCGGGCTCCAGCCGCACCACCAACCCGGACCCTCCCGCGACGACGGTGTGGATTGCACCGGGCTGCCCGGGTGGAGAGAGATCCGGTGGTGGGAAGGTCAGGGCGAATTCCGGTGGCGGGAACGGGCCATCGAGGTCCGGTGGCGAGGCGGTGCGAGTCCGAATCACCAGAGGCGGCGCCGCGTCTCCCGGCGGTGCGAGCGCCACGCCCATGGTCGAGACTGTTTCGTCGAACTGCCGCGAACCCGTGGCGTCGAGCAGCGCGGTATAGGCGATGCCGAGAGTGAGCGCGACAAGCGCCGCGACAACCCCCGAAACCAGCGCCACGCGAGCACGCAACGACAGGGACCCTGTGCCTCTCGTCGGCCTCACCGGCCGACCCCGCCGACTTGTCCACGCTGGGTTCGATCGTGCTGATGCCGATATTCGTTCATGCTTCCTCCCGCAGTACGAATCCGACCCCGCGCACGGTGTGGATCACCCGCGGCACACCGTGCATTTCCAGCTTCCGCCGCAGGTAGGAGACGAACACATCCACCACGTTGGTGTCGGTGTTGAAGTCGTAGCCCCATACCGCGGAGAGGATCTGCTCGCGGCTGAGTACAACGCCGACGTTCGCTGCCATGTGGGCGAGCACCTCGAACTCCCGTTTGGTCAGCTCCACCTGCCGGCCGCTTGCGTACACCCGATGTCCGGACCGGTCGATCCGCACCTGCCCGACCTGGCGTTGGTCATCACCGGGCAGCCGGATCTGTATCGGCCGACGACGCAGCAGCGCATGTAGGCGGGCGACGAGCTCGCCGAGGTCGAAGGGCTTGGTCAGGTAATCGTCGGCGCCACGTTCCAGAGCGGCGATGCGATCGCTGACCGCGGTACGGGCGCTCAGCACGCAGATAGGGAGGTCGTTGCCCATGGCGCGCAATGACGTGACCACGCCCGCCCCGTCGAGGTTCGGCATATTCACATCGAGCACCATGGCGTCCGGCTCGGCGCTGCGCACCAGAGCGAGGGCTTGGGCGCCGTCACGCGCGCTCACCACCTCGAAATGCGAAAGTTCGAGCCCTCGCCGCAGCGACGCGAGAACTCGGGCCTCGTCGTCCACGACCAGGATGCGTTGTCCGGTCACTGAGGCGCACTCTCCCTTGCAGGTCTCCGGCTGGGGACTGCGGTAGGAATCAGGCGTGAGCCGGGGTCTGATTCGGCCCGTACGGAGGTCCCCGGGAACGCGCCGCGCACCTCCTCGCTGCCTGATTTCACCCATAGGGTAGCCACAATGGGCGTCATGGCACCACCATAGAGCCGCCCTCGGTCAGCTGCCGCTACTGAAAAGACGTCCGCGACCGGGGCGGCAGATATCTGCAATGGATCTCGAACCCTGGTGCCCCGCTTCGTCATCAGGCGGAACAAGCGCGCCGGGAGTCAACAGCTACCCGAGATCGTCAACAGGGCAAACACGGCTCTGATGTGCCACGGCCTGGACCCGGCCGCTCACGACCTCGTTCCCGGCGCTCCGCACCGGAACTATCTAACGATTTCCTAATCATTGCTCAAGAAGTTCTGAAGACGCGCTTCGTACTGTCGACTTTCACTCGAGCGAACCGGAAAGCCGTCTCGGCGCGAAGGAGGGGACCATGACGCCACGCCTCGGACCCGCGAGTTGTGCCTCACCGTTCTCATCGAAACGACGCTCGACGCGGCAGGGTCGTCGGTGGCGACCGCCGCCCGGTTCGACGCCCGCGCAAATCGGTTCGAGCGGCAATGCGGCGTGAGCGGAGGTAGACCGGGCCCATCACGATCGCGACCGCATGTCGAACGTAGTACGGTCGGCGGCGTCCGCCTGCCGGTGCGGATCGCCGCCACATGACGACTGCGGCGGCCACGGTCGGATGTCGGAGTTCTCCCACATCGTTTCTCCGACCCATGTGCACCGCACCCGAAGAACGCTGGACATCACAGCAGGAGAACCGCCGGTATGACCGAACCACTGGACATCGATCTCGACCTGTTGCGGGAGTTGGCGATCCACCATGAGGAGGAGGCCGACAAGATCCGTGCCCGGGTAGCGCCGCCCGCCGAGTGGCTCGACAGCTATCTCGCCTTATACGGCAACATTGCACTGCCGGTCTATGAGGCGCTACTCCGCTATGTCGACGCCCGGCAGGCCGACGGCAACGCACTCGCCGATACTCATCAACTCACCGCCGACAATCTGCGCACCGCGGCATGGCAGATGGAGTTGGTCGATCAGCAGAGCGGGCGAAGTACCGAGCAAGCGGCTTCCGCCGGAGAACACTCGAATTCACCGGCTCTCGCCGGGCCTTTTGTTTTACCGACCCCCGCAACGCACTCGAATTCACCGAGCTTCGCAGGCGACACCGGCTCCGCCGCAGACTCCTCGAGCCACCCGAGCTCCACCACTACGACGAACGTTCCGGCCTCGGACCCGCGGTTGATCGACGCCCTCGGCCGATCGGTGACGGCGGCAACCAACGATGCCGGCACTGCCATGGTCGGTTTCGGCGGTCGAGACGGCAGGCGCGAAACACCGTGGTCGCGCGCAAGTAACACCTCGGACGACACCGACCTCGACCTTGCCAGGAAGCAGCTGAGCACAATAATCAACAGCGCGCCGGACATCCCCGGGCTGGATTGGGCGGTTGCGGTGATGCGTGCGGGCGATCTGGTGCAAACGTTCGTGACATCGAACCAAGGCCGCGGTTGGCTACCCGCGGGCGCACAGTTCCCGAGCACGATCGCCACACCGTGGGCTCCGAAAATAGCCAACACCCTGGACGGTGTGGAAACCGCCTGGGAAGGTGCCGCCGATCCGGCGCGGATTCTGGTCGGATTCGGATCGGTGTGGGGAGCGAGGCACAATTCGCGGATGACGGCCCTCGTCACCACCGGCACGGTGGACGTAAGCCTTCGCGGCGCCGTCCCCGACGCCGCGGCCGAAGGCGCCATCACCCCCGGGCTGTATCCGATCGACACCACCGCACGTCTCGTCGACCGCCTCGGCATCTACAGCTCGGACGGCCTGGACCCGGCGATCGACACGGTGCCGGACACCATGATCTCGGTCTGCATCGCCGGCCTCGCCTCCGACGCCCATGCTCGGCTCGGGCGACAGAACCGGGACGGCGGCGAACTCCACAAACTCCGTGAACGCCTTCTGACCCGGCTCGACCGGGGACAGACGGTTCCCTCGGCGTGGTGGGCGGAGCTCCGCCATTCCGGTGCAAACGGGCCCGTGCACCACCTCGGCACCGCCGTGTTCAGCGGTGCCGAACCGCTACCCGGCCAAGCCTCGGAGGCCACACGGATACTCACGCTGGAGCTTCGGGCCGTCGAACTTCTCCTGCTACTCGCCGACAAGCCGTCCCGTCAACTGCTCCGGGATGCCGCCTACAGCTACGCCCAAGTGGTCAACCACCCACTGCTCGCGGCCGGCTCGTCCGCCGCCACACCTGCAGGCCCCGCCACGATCACCACCCCGATCACGGTCGCGCCGCCCCCCGCGGTGAACCTGCCGAGCCCCGCGACCCGGCCCCACCATGTCGTCCGTTCGGCCGGGTGAGCCAGGGAGCCGGCCACCGTATCGGGCCCGGGCCCATCTCCCTACCCACCATCACTCCGGCAGACAAATGCGAACTGACTCCGCATCGACACGAACTCAGGAACAACCATGGCAAATAAAAATCGGTTTCACGTGCGCTTGCCTCGCCCGGATGGCTCCGCGGACCTCCTGCACATCGTGAAAAGAGCCGAAACGGCGCTGCAAAAAGCGGTCGACAGCATGGGGCCGGGTAATGCCGAAGGCAAGCCCAGCCTCCATCTGATCGGTCCCGGTGATGACTCCGGGGATTCGGCACGGCGGACCTATCGGGACCACGTGATCCGTCCCGGGACCAAAGCCGGTGATTCGCCAGGGCGGGACCACCGGTTCGATTCGGCCTCACCCGGGGGTGAGGATATCGGCAGGGGTGCTATCGCCCACGAATACGGGGGGCACCGCAAAAAGGTCGTCCACTGGCGGAAAGACATCGAAAGCGGCGATCAGATCGCCGGATCTGCCGTCGACGATGCCTCCATGATCGGGCCTCGCGCATTGGGCACCCTCCGGGACACGGTCACAACCCTGCAGGATCAACTGTCGGTCCCGGGCAAATTGACCAAGAATCAAGAAGTGATCATGCGCGGGCACATCGACTCCGCGCTGGGGAAGGCTCAGCACGTAGTGCTCCGGGCCCGCCAGGATTCCGAAGACAATGCCCTTCGAATCGACCAGAACCTGCCGAAGAGAGCCCAACGGTACGAAACGCAGGATGGACGCGTCATTCTGAATGCCGGCGATGGCCCGCACTTCCTCAGGACGCCTGACGGCCCCACGGCACGCGCCGCCGACCTACCCGGCCAGATGACCTCCGATGCCCTCTCGCCCAGCGCCGGCATGCCGATACGGAGCCCGGTATTCGGTAGCCAGGAGCCGGGGGAGGGCGGTGGTGGCCTCGGTGCGATGTCCACCTTGATACCCCTGATCCAGGCCATATCGTCCCTCACGCAGAAATCCGAGGAAGACGATTAGCCAGCGCTCCTGTCAGGAGCCGTTCTCGGGCTGCCCCGGCCCGGGACGGACACACATCACGCCACCGCAGGGCTTGTCACTGAGGCTCGCGGGGTTGGGATGGACCGTCGGCCGCCGGTGCGCGGGGGCGCGGAGTTCGTGGCGGTTGCGGTCCCGTGGGCCGCGGGCAGTACGACGTCGTTTCACCGCGCGACCCCCGCAGCGCCGCCACGAGGGGTCCGGACCCGGTCCGCGACACCGGCCCCGGAATCGGCCGGGAAGGCCCCGGTAGCGCCCGGTGCCGCATAGGGCGAACCTGTCGGTGGCCAGTAGTTCATGGCCCCCAGTCTGGCGGATGCCCCCGTGGCCGGTCGCACCCGGGTTTGCCCCGCGGACCTCGGTGCTCGCCGCGGCCGCGGGGCCTACCGGCTCACGAGGCCAGCGCGCGCGGCGACTCGACCACCGAATAGTGACCGGCGTCACCGGTGAGGACGGTGCTCGGCCGGCCGTCGACACCCACCGGGATATCACCGGCAAGGGTGATCCGGGTCAGCCGGCGCGGCTGTCCGTCGTAATCGTCGACCGCGTAGTGCTGGGTGGCGCGGTTGTCCCAGATCGCGACATCGCCGAGCTGCCAATCCCAGCGCACCGTGTTCTCCAGCCGGATCACCCGGTCCTGGAGGATCCGGAACAGCGCCTGTGATTCGGTGGTCGAGAAACCGGCGAAGTTCCGCACGAAATGACCGAGCAGCAGCGCGCGCTTGCCGCTCTCCGGATGGACCCGCACCACCGGGTGCTCGGTTTCGTAGAGCGAGGACTCGAACTCGGCGCGGTGCTCCTCGGTCTTCTCGTCCGGGTGCTCACCGTGGCGGCCCACATAGTCGTAGACATTGGTGTGCACCGCCCGCAGGTTCTGCGCCAGCAGCCGCAGCGGCTCGGGCAGCGAATCGTAGGCGGCCACGGTGGAGGCCCAGGTGGTGGAGCCGCCGTAGGGCGGCAGGGTCACCGCCCGCAGGATCGACGCCTTCGGAATACGGTCCACGAATGTGACATCGGTGTGCCAGCTGTTGGCGCTGCCGTACTCGGAGTCGATGGCCAGGGTCTTCTCGCCGTGCGAGGTGACCGTCGGATGCGGCGTGGTCGGGCTGCCGAGCAGTTCGGCGAACTCGTACTGGCCGTCCTCGGTCAGCTGGCCCTGGCCGCGGAAGAAGATCACCTTGTGTTCCACCAGCGCCTTGCGGATGGCTTCGACGGCCGCCGGACCGAGGTCACCGCCCAGCCGCACCCCGTCGATACGCGCTCCGATCCTGGACCCGAGCTTGACCACGGTGGGGAGGGTGGCGGGGGTGGCGTTTTCGGATGTCATGAGCACCTCACGGATCGAGAGCGGAATCGTTCGCCTCTCGAGCACACCACCGGGCGCGGGCACCGAACAGGATTGCGGTCGCGCTGATCACAACGCTGCGCCACCAGATCTCGGGGTGTGCTGTGCTTGTTTCGGGGTTGCCTGCGGACGCGCACGGCCGGAGCGAATGCGGAGGTACGCAATACGCGCACGGCCGGAGCGAATGCGGAGGTACGCAAAACGCGCATGGCCGGAGCGAATGCGGAGGTACGCAAGACGCGCATGGCCGGAGCGAATGCGGAGGTACGCAAGACGCGCATGGCCGGAGCGAATGCGGAGGTACGCCTAGCCCAGATGTTCGCGCAGATAGGTCAGATCGTCGGCGATACCCTCGGCGGGGGTCTCCAGCACCACCGGCGCGTCGGCGGTCCGGCACACCTCGGTGAGCAGATCCGGATCGATGGTGCCCTCGGCGAAATTGGCATGCCGGTCCGCGCCCGAATCGAACGGGTCCCGGGAGGAATTGAGGTGCACCAGATCGATCCGGCCCGTGATGCCCCGGATCCGTTCCACCACGCCGACCAGTTCCTCCCCGCCCGCCCAGGCATGACAGGTATCGAGGCAGAACCCGGCCCCGTATTCGCCGACCGCCTCCCAGAGGCGGGCGATATTGTCGAAATGCCGGGCCATGGCGTGGTTGCCGCCGGCGGTGTTCTCGATCAGGATCGGGACCGCGAAACCGCCCTTGTCCTGCTGGCGCTCGAACAGTTTGCGCCAGTTGACGAAACCGGCTTCCATCTCGTCGTCGTTGCGCACATGACCGCCGTGCACGACCAGCCCGAACGCGCCGAGATCGGCCGCCGCCCGCGCCTGCTGGGCCACCGCGTTACGCGAGGGCATCCGCAGCCGGTTGTTGGTGCTGGCCACATTGATCTGATAGGAGGAATGGACCACCACATCGATCGGGCTGGCCAGGATCTGCTCGGTCGCCGGATGCGGTGCGGGTTTGTCCCAGCTCTGCGGATCCACCACGAACAATTGGACGATATCGGCGCCGAGTCGCTCGCCGTACCCGATCGGGTCGCTGTCCGTGCGGACATGTGCTCCAATGCGCATGGCGTCAGACTATCGGCCCGAACCGACAACCGGCTCTCGTGTTGCGCCCGGGCGGTGCGGGAAGATACACCGGAAGACACGCGTACGACCCGACGAGGGGGAATCGGCCATGCTCGAGCCCGGTGACGACTTCGCGGGCTATGCCATCCGGCGGCGGCTGGGCGTCGGCGGGATGGGCATGGTGTTCCTCGCCCGGCACCCGCGGCTTCCGCGGCTGGTCGCGCTGAAACTGCTCAACCCGAACCTGTACTCGGACAGGGAGATCCGTCTGCGGTTCGAACGGGAATCCGAACTGGCGGGCCGGCTCGAACATCCCAATATCGTCACCGTCTACGACCGCGGCGCCGAGGGCAAACAGCTCTGGATCTCGATGCAGTACGTGCCGGGTTCGGATGCCTCGCTGGTGGATCTGCACGTCCTCGATCCCCGGCGGGCGGTCCAGATCGTCGCCGATACCGGGATCGCCCTGGACTTCGCCCACGCCAACGGCGTGCTGCACCGGGATGTGAAGCCGGGCAACATCCTGCTCGCGAAGCCGCCCATCGGACAGCCGGAACGGGTGCTGCTCACCGATTTCGGGATCGCGGGGGTGCGCGACGCCGAAACCACCATCGCCGCGGCCGACACCATCACCGCGACCCTGGCCTATGCCGCACCCGAACAGCTGACCGGCGCGAAACTCGACCACCGCGGCGACCAGTACTCACTGGCCTGCACCCTGTTCTGGCTGCTCACCGGGTCGGGGCCGTATCGCGGCAACAATCCGGCCGAGCTCATCCAGGCTCATCTGACCGCACCGGTGCCCCGGCTCACCCGGATCCGGCCCGGGCTGCCCCCGGGGCTCGACGAGGTCCTCGCGCGGGCCCTGGCCAAGAATCCCGCCGACCGGTTCCTCAGCTGTACCGAATTCGCGACGGCCGCCGCGCGCACACTGCGTCCACCGGGACCGCGTGGCGGGCCGCCAGGGGTCAGATTACGGCCTGCCCAGCGGTATCCGGCGCCGACCGGGCCCGCACCGGGGTACGGATCGGGGGAGTTCCGGCAGCCCGGGCCGCGGAGCGTGCCGGCGTATCCCTCCACCGAACACCGCCGCCCCGGCCCGCCGCCGCCGAGGTATCCGTCCACCGAGTACCCGCATCCGGGCCGGGTCCCGCCCTACCGGTCCGCCGAATACCGGCAGCCCGCACCGCCGCCCGGCCCAGGCGGCCCCCGGCCTCCGGCCGGACCGCAACCGGGTTCGGCCGAGTTCCGGCAGCCCGGCCCCGATGCCCGGCACGCGCCCGACACCGTATCCCCGGCGGACGAACGGGCCGCCCGCCCCGACCGGGCGCACCGCTCGGGTCCGGCCGAACCGGCGATGATCGATCTGCCCGGCTTCCGCAACCGTCCCGGGATGACCCCGCCGGTGGCGCAACCTCCCCGGCCGCCCCGGGATCCGGGCGCGACGCCGTAGCGCCGGGATCCCGTGTACCCGCGGTGGGTCGGCCCGGCACCGGGAGCCCTGCGGCGCGCCGGTAGCGCAGTGTCGGTGTAGCGACCGTGCTGTGGCTGCGTGTGCGGACCGGTGAGAGCCCTCGGCGCTCCATCGACTGCTGCTATGGTTTCGATGATTTCGTGTGCCCGGACCGCTGCGGCCCGGACACGCTTTTCGTCTACGCCTGCGTACCGGTGGGTCCCGGTCCCGCAGGCGGGAATTGGAGCAGACATGCTGGCCAACGGCGATGTTTTCGCCGGCTATGTCATCGACCGGCAACTCGGCCGGGGTGGGATGGGCTCGGTCTACCTCGCGAAACATCCGCGGCTGCCGCGGATGACAGCGCTCAAGCTGCTGAACCGCGAGATGTTCTTCGACAAGGAGGTGCGCGCCAGGTTCGAACGGGAGGCCGATCTGGTCGCCCGCCTGGACCACCCCAATATCGTCACGGTCTACGACCGCGGTCTCGAAGACGAACAGCTGTGGATCTCGATGCAGTACATCGACGGTATCGACGCCGCCTCGGTGGATCCGCAGAAGTTGCCGCCCGAACGCGCTGTCCAGATCATCGCCGAAACCGCGTCCGCGCTCGACTACGCGCACGGTATGGGAGTGATGCATCGGGACGTGAAACCGGCCAATATCCTGCTGGCGCGCTCGACCGGCGGCCGCGGCGAACGGGTCTACCTGACCGATTTCGGTATCGCGCGCCTGCGCGACGACACCGGACACCTCACCCAGACCGGTACGTTCACGGCCACGCTGGCCTACGCCTCACCCGAACAGCTCACCGGTGCCGACCTCGATCACCGCTCGGACCAGTATTCGCTGGCCTGTTCGCTGTACTGGTTGCTCACCGGCAGCGGACCGTTCACCTCCACGAACCCGGCGGGGGTCATCCAGGGGCATCTGCAGTCGCCGCCGCCGTCGCTGAGCGCGGCCCGGCCGGAACTGCCGCCGTCGCTGGACGCGGTCCTGGCCAAGGCGATGGCGAAGCGTCCCGACGACCGGTTCACCTCGTGCACCGAATTCGCCGAAGCCGCCAAACAGGCTCTCACTTCGCCGAGTTCCCCGGCGATCCCGCTGGCCGCACCGCCGCCCACCATGGTGAACCCGTCGTATCAGTCCGGGCCGTACAACAGCGGGGCGAATCAGTACCCGAGTACCGTGGCGCCCCAGCCCTACGCCGGGGGCGTACCGGCGCAGCCCTATGCGAGCAATGTGCAGGGCCAGCCCTATGCCAATGGTGTCCAGGGTCAGCCCTACGCCGGCGGGGCGCCGGGCCAGCAGTACGCGAGCGGATTCCAACAAGGTCCCGGCGACGGGCACCAGCAGCCCTACGGCGGCACTCTCGGGTACACCACACCCGTCGGCCAGCCGTACGGCGGCGGAACACCGGGCGGATACACCCAGCCCACGAGCTATCCGCAGCCGATGGCTCAGGTCCAGCAGGCGCCGCGCCCGCCCAAGTCGAACACCGGGCTCATCGTCGCCATCTGTGTCGGGCTCGTGGTGCTGATCGTTGTCGTCATCGGCGTGGTGGCCCTCGCCGGGAGCGACGGAGGCGGCGGAACCGACCCCACGGCCGCCGGCGCCGGCACCCAGACCACCGTGGCCCCGGTACCCGCGACCGCGGACTCCATCAGCAAGGAATTCCCGCGGCTGGTGCCCGGGTCGACGTCCGAAGAGGTCGGGTACCACGACGCGAAATGCTGGGAGACCGACAGCAGCTACATACCCAGCCCCGACGACGGCGAACCCGACTTCGGTAAATGGGCCTGGCAGTGGCGCTGCTACGGCGGTAACAACAATGACGACCCGTTCTACCGGATCTACGCCTACGCCTCCGCGGCCGAGGCGGAATCGGTGGTCAAGGGACTGCCCGCGACCTCGGAGAAATCCACCGACGCCAACGGCGGCCAGACCTACACCAACTACGCATGGGACAGTGACGGCCCGAAGATGGTCACGGTGTTCACCAACGATCCCGAACGAGCCCAGTACCTGATGTACACCGACGGCGTCGTCGGCACCATCGACGAGATGCTGACCTGGTGGAAGTCGGCACCGCTGAACTGAGTGACGTAGCGATAACGGCGGGTCCCACGGCAGGTGGGCCCGCCGTTTCGTCTTCCACCGGCGGGTGTCATCCCACCCGCGTACCCGGCGACCCCTCAGGGGTACGAGCGGTCAGGGCGATCCCGGATGGCGCGGCTCGCGGCGGCCCGACACACTGGACCCATGACTGCTCACGCTGTCGACGTGGACCCGGCCGAGCCGGGCGCCCCGTCCACCGTCGCCGCCGGCGCCATCGAACTGACCAAGGTCTACGGGTCCGGGGATACGCGGGTCACCGCGCTGGACGCGGTAACGGTCGATTTCGCGCGGGGCGAGTTCACCGCGATCATGGGGCCGTCCGGCTCCGGGAAATCGACCCTCATGCACTGTCTGGCGGGATTGGACGAGGCCAGTTCGGGCCTGGTGCGGATCGGTGACACCGAGCTCACCGACCTGTCCGACAAACAGATGACCGCCCTGCGGCGGGACCGCGTCGGCTTCGTGTTCCAGGCGTTCAACCTGGTCCCGACGCTGACCGCGCTGGAGAACATCACCCTGCCGCTCGATATCGCCGGCCGGGCCCCGGATTCGGAATGGATCGACACGGTGCTGAAGCGGCTCGGTCTGGAGGACCGGCTGGGCCACCGGCCCAGCGAACTGTCCGGCGGCCAGCAGCAGCGCGTCGCCTGTGCGCGGGCGCTGGCAGCTAAACCGCAGATCATCTTCGGTGACGAACCGACCGGCAACCTGGACTCCCACTCCTCCGGCGAAGTGCTGTCGATCTTGCGGGCGGCGGTGGACGAATTCGGCCAGACGGTCGTCATCGTCACCCACGAACCCACCGCCGCGGCCTACGCGGACCGCGTGGTCTTCCTGGCCGACGGCCGGATCGTGGACGAGATGCGGGATCCGACCGCCGACTCGGTGCTGGACCGGATGAAAGCCCTGGAGGTCCGGTGACGCACCCCGGAATGTGTGAGCGTCTCCGACCGGCGCAGGCGGTCCGGTAGTGGCCGCCGATCCCATGCGCAGGGTGGCGCTGCGCAATCTCGCCGCGCACAAGGTGCGGCTCGTCCTGACGCTGCTGTCGGTGGTCCTCGGGACCGCGTTCATCGCGGGGTCGTTCGTCTTCACCGATACGCTGCAGCGCACCTTCGACGGGATCTTCGCCAACGAGGCCAAGGGCGTCGATGTGCGGGTGAGCCCGGAGGAGCGGCAGTCCGCGGGTATTCCCCAGGACGTGGTCGACCGGATCGCAGGCATGGACGGGGTCCGCACCGTGGCCCCCGGTATCGAGGGGTCGGTGGTGCTGCTCGATCCGTCGGGGAAGAAAGCGGTGCAGACCGGCGGCGCGCCCAGCTCGGGACAGGCCTATCTCCCGCCGCAGCGGGCGGTCGCCGAGCCCGATCCGTTCGTCGCCGGCGTACCCCCTGCCGAACCCGGCCGGATAGCCCTCAACACCGGTGCCGCCGAACGGGCCGGCCTGAAGGTCGGGGACCACACCAAGGTGCTCATCCCCTCCCACGGCGGACCGATCGACGTCACACTCACCGGCATCTACGCACCGCCGTCGGATACCGGCGGTTTCATCGGGCTGCAGTTCACCGAGTCGCAGGCCAGGGAACTGTTCACCGACGGCACCCATGTCGCCTACGTCGATATCGCGGCCGAGGGCATACCCGGGGACACCCTGCGTGACCGGCTGTCCATGCTGTACCCGGACTATAAGGTGCAGAACGGTGACCAGGTGCGCGCCGATATGCGGGCCCAGCTCTCCGAGGCGCTGAACTTCCTGAACTACTTCCTGCTGGCCTTCGGCGCCATCGCGCTGATCGTCGGCACCTTCATCATCTACAACACCTTCTCGATGCTGGTGGCGCAGCGGTTGCGCGAACTCGCGCTGCTGCGGGCCGTCGGCGCGAGCCGCGGTCAGGTGGGCCGGTCGGTGGTCGGGGAGGCACTGGTCGTCGGCGTGCTCGGCAGTCTGCTCGGCCTACTGGCCGGTATCGGGCTCGCCTACGGACTCGCCGGGCTGCTGAACGCGTTCGATCTCGGCTTGCCGACGGGCCGGATGGCCGTCCTGCCCCGGACGGTGGCGGTCGCCTTCGCGGTCGGCCTGCTGGTGACGGTGGTGAGTGCGTACGCCCCGGCCCGCCGTGCCTCCCGGATCCCGCCGGTGCAGGCCATGCGCGAGGAGTTCGCCTCCGCCGGTGACACGTTGCGGGCGCGCACGGTGACCGGCGTGGTACTGGCGATCGCCGGCATCCTGCTGGTGGTGCTGGGTGCCCGTAACACCGGCGGCGGGGCGGCCGCCGTGGTGGGCGTCGGGGCGCTGGGCCTGATCCTGGCGGTGCTGTTCGCCTCGCCCGCGCTGTCACGCCCGGTGCTGGCCGGACTGGGCGTGCTCACCCGGCCCTTCGGATCGATCGGGCGGATGGCGCGCAACAATGCGACTCGCAATCCCCGCCGTACGGCTGCCACCGCCTTCGCGCTGACCCTGGGACTCATGCTGGTCACCGCCATCGGCATGCTCGGCGAATCGGCGAAGGTCAGCATCTCCCGGGTGGTGGACCAGGGGATCGAAGCCGACTACGTCCTCACCGGGCCGCAGATGATGGGCGTGCCGACCGGCGCCGCCGACGCGGTGCGGGCGAAGGTGCCCGAGGCGGCGCAGATCGTGGGCCTGCGCGGACTGGCGCTGAAGATCGGTGACGACGACGAATTCGGCACCTCGCCCGACGGCCCCCTGGACCAGGTCGTGAACCTCGACATGCTGAGCGGTTCGGCGACTCTCGGCGACTCCGAAATCCTGCTCGGTGAGGACGAAGCGACCCAGCACGGGGTGACCACCGGTGACCGGTTACCGGTGAAAACCCTCGACGGTACGGAGATCCCGTTGACGGTGGCCGGGGTCTACGCGGATTCGCGGGTCCTGGGGCCGCTGATGGTGCCTTCGACGGTCTACGAGCGGGCGGTTCCGATATCCCTGCGGGCCGATGTCGCGGTACTGGTCAAGGCCCGATCGGGGGCCGACCTCGCGTCCATGCGCACCGATCTGGAGCGTGCCACCGAGGAATTCGTGATCGTGCAGGTTATGGACCGCGAGGAGTTCAAGGGCGAGAACGCCAAGCAGATCAACAACCTGCTGGCCATCCTCTACGGGCTGCTCGCACTGGCGGTGGTGATCGCGGTACTGGGCATTGTGAACACTTTGGCGCTTTCGGTGGTGGAGCGCCGCCGGGAGATCGGCATGCTGCGCGCGGTGGGCACCCAGCGGGCGCAGGTACGCCGCACGATCTACCTGGAATCCATGTTGATCGCGGTGTTCGGTGCCCTCGTCGGGGCGGTCCTGGGCCTGGGCCTGGGTGTCGGATTCCTGCGCACCCTGCGGGATCTCGGCCTGGACCGGATCGCGGTGCCGTGGGATCAGTTGGTGTACATGCTGGTCGGCTCCGCGATCGTGGGAGTGCTGGCCGCGCTCTGGCCGGCGATCCGGGCCGCCCGCACCCCACCGCTGGCCGCGATCGCCGACCTGTGAATCCGGCTCCGTGGTCCGGCCCGAGCGGGCCGGGTCACGGAGTGCGCGCCGGTTTCAGCGGTGCTCGGTTCCCCAGCGCATGAGGTCCCCCCGGTTCAGGGCCTGGGCCAGCAGGTCGGGGAACCGGTCGGGGGTGCAGGCGAAGGCCGGCACGCCGAGTGCCGCCAGCGCCGCGGCGTTCTCGCGATCGTAGGAGGGCGCGCCGTCATCGGAGAGCGCCAGCAGTACCACCACCTGGACACCCGATTCCTTCATGGCGTGCACGCGGCGCAGCATCTCCTCCCGGACCCCGCCCTCGTAGAGGTCGGAGATCAGGAAGAACAGGCTGTCGGTGGGGCGGGTGATGAGCGACTGGCAGTAGGCGAGGGCCCGGTTGATGTAGGTGCCGCCGCCGAGCTGGGTGCCGAACAGTACATCGACCGGGTCGGACAGCTTTTCGGTGAGGTCCACGACCTCGGTGTCGAACACCACCAGTGAGGTGCGCAGCGACCGCATCGACGCCAAGACCGCGCCGAACACCGAGGAGTACACCACGCTGGAGGCCATGGAACCGGATTGGTCGATCGCCAGGATCACATCACGATGCACCGCCTGGGCCCGCCGGCCGTAACCCACCAGCCGTTCGGCGATGATGGTGCGCTGTTCGGGCAGGTAATTGGCGAGGTTCTTGCGGATGGTGCGGTCGAAATCGATATCGCGCGGTGTGGGCCGGGAGGTCCGGGCGGACCGGTTGAGCGCCCCGCTCACCGCGGCCACGGTACGGGTCGCGATCCTTTCCTCGATCTCCTTGACCACTTTCGACACCACCATGCGGGCGGTGGCCTTGGTGGTTTCCGGGATGACCCGGTTCAGGCTCAGCAGCGTGCCGACCAGGTGCACATCGGGTTCGACCGCCTCCATGAGCTCCGGTTCCAGCAGCAGCTGGGTGAGGTTCAGTCGCTCCACCGCGTCCCGCTGCACGACCTCGACCACCGTCGACGGGAAGTAGGTGCGGATATCACCGAGCCACCGAGCGACCCGCGGCGCCGACCCGCCGAGGCCGCCCGCCCGGTCACCGCGGGAGCGGCCCGCGCCGCTACCGCTGTCGTAGACCGCGCCGAGGGCTTTGTCGATGGCCTTGTCGTCGGCGGTGCCGAGGCCGCCGAGCG
>NZ_JBKOOL010000021.1:0-52961 GCF_046764065.1 Nocardia sp. NPDC002869 | reverse complement strand
CGCTGCGACGTCCTGTTCGCCATGCTCAAGACCAAACAGCCCTACCGAACCCCAGCAGCGGCCGCCGCTTGACAAGAACCATAGGGGCACCCCCCTGAGCGAGTATGTGGGTGTCGCACAGCGCCCGGTTGTGGCCTGAGTCCGGAGCGACCGGACCCGGGCCGGGCCGGTGGTACTCGGGTTATGAGCCCGTGCGGCGTCGGTGAGGCCGCGAGGCCGACTTCCGTGACGCCCCCTCGCTTCCGAGGCGGGCCGGGCGGGTCACCGGGTCCCGGACCGCCGGTGGCTTCGTGCCCGGGCACGGTGGTAGGCGACCTCCAGAAGTTCCCGCACGGTTTCGGCGGTGTTCGGACCCGGCGCCACCACGGCCAGCCAGCCGAGCTCGCCGTACACCGGATGGGCGATCACGGTATCGGTCACGGCGGGGTCCGTGCCCGTGGGTTCCGGGTCGCGGGGAGCGCGGCCGGTCCAGATGGTGAACAGTTCTCTACCGACGTGGAGGTTCGCCCGGAAGACGCCGGCCCGGTCGAGCCGGGACCGCTCGTCACCGGGGTAGTTCTTGGTGACGAGGGTCGCGAAGGGCTGGGTATTGGCCGGGACCGCGCCGTCGGGCGCGTAGAAGAAGAACGCGTCACCCCACGCGATCTCGGGGGTGCCGTCGCCGGGGCGGGGTTGCTGGATCAGTACGCCGTCGCGGGCGCCGAGGTATTCGATGATCTCGTCGAACGTCATGCCTTCGAGCGTTACATTGAAGTGCTTATGGAGAGTTGTGACGAGAACCGGCCGGAAACAGCGACCCGAAGTCGCAACTCCGCAGGTCTGCGGACCGCCGATATCGCCCGCGCTACCGGGTACTCGGTCCAGCAGATCCGCAACCTCGAACGTGACGGTGTGCTCCCGCCCGTGCCGCGTACACCCAGCGGGTACCGGGTGTACAGGGAAGCCCACCTGTGGTCGGTCCGGGCCTATCGCGCGCTGGCGGCCGGCGTCGGCCCGGTCGAAGCGAAACGGATTCTGCGCGAGGCGCGGGAGCGGGGCCCATCCCGGCTGTTCGCGCTGCTGGATCACGCACACGCCGAGCTGGACCGGGAACGCCGGGACCTCGCGTTCGCGCGGGAGGCGGCCCGATCCATCGCCGGCGAGCCGCTCGGCGATATCCGGCCGGCCGACGACATGAGCATCTCCGAACTGTCCCGCGCGCTCGGGGTCCGGCCCTCGACCCTGCGGCACTGGGACGCCGAGGGGCTGGTCGTGCCGCAGCGCGCCGAGGGCGCGACCCGCCGGTACCTGCCCGGTGATGTCCGGATCGCGCGGCTGGTCCACCAGCTCCGCCTCGCCGGGTATGGCATCTCCGCGCTGCGGGAACTGATTCCCTCGTTGCGGGGCGCCCACGGCTGGGACGAGATCGGCCGGGCCCTGGCGGCACGGGACTCCGGGCTCGACGCCCGGTCCGCGGCCCTGTTCGAGGCCGGTGCGGCGTTGCACATGCTGCTGCGTACGGAGCACGGCTGACTCCTCCGGGTCAGGCGGTGCTCTCCCGCCGGCCGGTCGGGCCGAACTGCTCGGTGCGGATCCGTCCGGACGGGATGCCTTCGCCGGTTCTCCTGGGCGATGAGCGCGTCGGCCATCAGCCAGTACACGCGGTCCCAGGCGGCGGCGATCGGTTCGGTGACCACCTCGGCACCGAGAACCGCGACGAGGGCGGCAAAGAGGTGTTCGTGGACCACGTCGTACTGCTCGGCGGTGATCCCGAGCGATGCGTGTTTGTGGCCGATCCGGGCGAGCATCGAATCCGGTTGCGGGGCAGTGGGATCGACCAGCCGCGCGGCGAAGCGGGCGATGGACGCCGCCAGCGCGCGCGGTGGCTGCCCTGGGCCTGGTCGCCACGGTTGAACAGGTCACGGCCGAGCTGCGGATGCCGGTCGAACAGGTCGCGGTAGAAGGCGGCGGTGATCGCGTCGAGATTCGCCTCGACCAGTGGCAGCGTGGCACGGACGATTTCGGCGTGCCGGGCATCGAGTCCGGGCGGCGTGGTGGTCATATCGGTGTCCTTCGCTCCACCGCAGCGCTTGCCTGCGGCTTGTACCCACGGCGGTTGTATTCAATGGATCAAGCATTTACATAGTGGCCTATATGTCCAGCTGCTCCGAGTTGATTGTCGAGAATTGCCGGTCACTTATCCGATCTGTTCGCGATCGAGGAAGCCCTGACACGCCGATTCGGCTTCCGCCTGCGGGTAGTCCGGCGAGGTGACAGTGCACGAATATGTCGGCTACCTCGCGGTCGTGGTCCTCGTTGTGCTGGCGCCCGGACCGGATACGGTGATCACCCTCCAGCACTCGGTACTGGGTGGACTCCGCGGCGGCGCCCGGGCGGTGACAGGTATCTGCGCCGCCAGCCTCGTACAGGGCAGTGCGGCGGCATTGGGTGTGGGAGCGCTGATCACCGGATCGCAACCGGTGTTCACGGCGTTGCGGTGGCTCGGCGCGGCCTATCTGTGCTTCCTCGGGGCGCGGGCGCTGTGGTCCGCCTGCCGCGGTGACGGTCCCGGATGGGCGGCCGACGGCGGCAGTGGTGACCGCGCGTTACGGGCCGGATTCCTCAGCAATATCACCAATCCGAAGATCCTGGCCCTGTATCTATCGGTCCTCCCGCAGTTCCTGCACGCGGATTCCGGTGTCGCCCAGGCATTGCTGCTGGCCTACACCGTGGCGGTGCTCGGTTCGCTGTGGTTGCTGTGCCTCGCGGCATTCGTCCACCGGGTCCGGCCCTGGTTGGCCCGCCGGGTGGTGCGACGGCTGCTGGACGCCGTGGCGGGGGCGGCGCTGGTGACCTTCGGGGCGCGCCTGGCGAGCGACTGAGCCCGGTCCCCGGCCGGGTGCGAGGGCGCCCGCCCTGGACCGGCGAACCGCGGGATTCGGGCGCTCACCGGGCACTGTTTAGCACCGCCCCTGCGGGGAAGCCGCCCGACCAGGGCGAGTTGCGCCCGGATCGGGGACACCAGGTCATCCCGCCAGCGAGGAGGACACCATGGACCGAACATCACAGCCGTCCGCCGACCCCGCCGCGTCCGATGCGCAGCAGCAGGTGCTCGGCGAAGGGCGCGGGGGCGACGACCCGAAACAGCGGCAGCTCGATCCGCTGCGGCAGGATCGGGAGAGCGGGTACCTCACCACCCAGCAGGGGGTGCGCGTCGACCACACCGACGACGCCCTGACCGTCGGCGAGCGCGGCCCCACCCTCGTCGACGATTTCCACGCCCGGGAGAAGATCACCCATTTCGATCACGAGCGAATTCCGGAGCGGGTGGTCCATGCCCGCGGTGCGGGCGCGTACGGATACTTCCGCCCATACGATGATTCGCTGGCCGATTACACGGTCGCGAAATTCCTGACCGATCCGCAGCTGCGCACGCCGGTCTTCGTCCGGTTCTCCACGGTCGCCGGGTCCCGGGGTTCCTCCGATACGGTCCGTGACGTGCGCGGATTCGCCACCAAGTTCTATACCCCGCAGGGGAATTACGATCTGGTGGGCAACAACTTTCCGGTGTTCTTCATCCAGGACGGCATCAAATTCCCCGATTTCGTGCACGCGGTGAAGCCCGAACCGCACAACGAGATCCCGCAGGCCCAGTCGGCCCACGACACGCTCTGGGATTTCGTGGCCGCCCAGCCGGAAACCCTGCACGCCATCATGTGGCTCATGTCCGACCGCGCGCTGCCGCGGAGCTACCGGATGATGCAGGGTTTCGGTGTGCACACCTTCCGGCTGGTGAACGCCGAGGGGCGGGGAACTTTCGTGAAGTTCCACTGGAAGCCGAGTCTGGGTGTGCACTCACTGTTGTGGGACGAATGCCAGCAGGTGGCGGGCCGCGACCCCGACTACAATCGGCGCGATCTCTGGGACAATATCGAGGCCGGTAACTTCCCGCGCTGGGAACTGGGCGTGCAGCTCGTTCCCGAGGAGCAGGAATTCGACTTCGATTTCGACCTGCTGGATGCCACCAAGATCATCCCGGAGGAGCAGGTGCCGGTGCGCCCGGTCGGCGAGCTGGTGCTGGACCGCAACCCGGACAATTTCTTCGCCGAAACCGAGCAGATCGCCTTCCATACGGCAAATATCGTGCCCGGTATCGATTTCACGAACGACCCGCTGCTGCAACTGCGCAACTTCTCCTACCTGGACACCCAGCTGATCCGGTTGGGCGGCCCGAATTTCGCGCATCTGCCGGTGAACCGCCCGCTGGCCGACGTCCGTACCCATCAGCAGGACGGATACAGCCGCCACGATATTCCGCACGGCCGGGCGTTCTACACCAAGAACACGCTCGGCGGCGGCTGCCCCGCGCTGGCCGACGAGGACGTCTATCGCCACTACACGCGCCGGGTGGAGGGCGAGACGATCCGGGCCCGCAGCGAGAGCTTCAAGGAGTACTACCGGCAGCCGCGCATGTTCTGGCGCAGTATGACCGAGCCGGAGGCCGCCCATATCGTCGAAGCGTTCGCCTTCGAACTCGGTAAATGCCGGGAGGTCGAGATCCGGACCCGGGTGCTGGACGAGCTGGTTCGCATAGACCCCGACCTGTCCGGCCGGGTGGCGAGCGAGCTGGGCCTGCCGGCCCCGGCCGCGCAGGAGGTGTCCGAGGTCGCGCTGTCACCCGCGCTGTCCCAGCTGAAGGATCCCCCGCAGACCATCGCCACCCGCCAGATCGCGATCCTGGCCACCGACGGGGTGGATACCACGAGTGTGGAACAGTTGCGCAGCGCCCTCGCCGATCGCGGTGCCGTCACCGAGGTCCTCGCACCGCACGGCGGTGAACTGCGCGGAACCGGCGGGAATGCCCTGGCCGTGGACCGAGCCCTGGCGACCATGGCCTCGGTCCTCTACGACGCCGTCGTGGTCGCCGGGGGCGAAGAGTGTGCGCGCGCACTCGCCGCGGCGGGTCCGGCCGTGCACTTCGTCACCGAAGCGTACAAGCACGCGAAGCCGGTCGCCGCGCTGGGCGCGGGCATCGAGGTGTTGCGGGCAGGCGGTATCGCGGAGCCCCCGCAGCCGGACACCCCCGCCGACGGGGTACTGCGCAGCGGTGACACCGTGTCCGACGGTTTCACCGAAGCGTTCGCCACGCTGCTCGCGGGGCACCGGATCTGGGAACGGGACACCCACAGCATTCCGGCCTGAGGCCGTCGTACCGGTGCCGTCTCGTCTGGGGCGGCACCGGTACAACGCACACCGCGCCGGCGCTCCCGGTGTAGCCGGGGCGCGCGCGGGTAGGCGGTGTGCGGGTTCGACGAGAAGTGAAGATCCGCGCCGGCCACCGCACGGACGTTGTCCGCGTGCGGTGGGTAGTCGTGCCCTCGGCGCGGCCGGGCGGATCGTGAGCACGACGAGGAGGATCGATGCGGACAGTGACATCGCTGCCCCAGCAGATCACCGTGGACGAACACCTGTGGATCCCGATGTCGGACGAAACCAGACTGGCGGCCAAGGTGTGGCGGCCGGTCGCCGCCGACGACCGGCCGGTCCCCGGCATCCTGGAATACATTCCCTACCGGAAACGAGATCTGTCCGCGGTCCGGGATTCCATTCACCACCCCTACATGGCGGGCCACGGATATGCCTGCGTCCGAGTCGATCTGCGCGGTACCGGGGAGTCCGAGGGCGTACTCGTGGACGAATACCTCGACCAAGAGCATCGCGATGCCGAGGATGTCATGGAGTGGATGGCCGCGCAGCCCTGGTGCGACGGCCGGATCGGGATGATGGGTATCTCCTGGGGCGGGTTCAACTCGTTGCAGATCGCGGCGCGCAAACCGCCGCACCTGCAGGCGATCGTCATCTCCTCGTTCACCGACGATCGCTATTCCGACGATATGCACTACATGGGCGGCGCACTGCTGTCGGACAATATCGCCGAATCCGCCACCATGTTCGCCTACAGCACTCTGCCGCCCGATCCGGCACTGGTCGGCGACCGCTGGCGCGATATGTGGTTCGAGCGGCTGGAGAACTGCAGTCTGTGGGCGGCCAACTGGCTCGAGCATCAGCGGCGCGACGACTATTGGCGCCGGGCCTCGGTGTGTGAGGACTATGCCGCCGTCCAGGTGCCGGTTCTGGCCTCGAGCGGGTGGGCCGACGGGTATTCGAACGCGGTCGGCCGGCTGCTCGCCAACCTGGACGTCCCGCGGAAGGGACTGATCGGTCCCTGGTCGCACAAGTATCCGCATCTGGGCGAGCCCGGACCCGCCATCGGGTATCTCCAGGAAGTCGTGCGCTGGTGGGATCACTGGCTCAAGGACGTCGACAACGGTGTGCTCGACGGGCCGGTATTGCAGACCTGGATGCAGGAGAGCGTGCCGCCGTCGACCGCCTACGAGGACCGGCCCGGCCGGTGGGTGGGGGAGCCGGAATGGCCCTCGCCGAATATCGAGTTCACCGAATTCCCGCTGGGGCGGTACCGCATCGCCGAGCCCGGCGAGGAGGTGGCCCAGGTGGCATTGCCGGTCGAATCGCCGCTGTCGGTGGGGCAGTTCGCCGGGAAGTGGGCGTCCTACAACGCCCCGCCCGATCTGCCCTACGACCAGCGCGAGGAGGACGGCGGCTCACTGGTGTTCGAGACCGACGCCCTCGCGCAGCGGTGCGAGATCCTGGGCGCGCCGACGGTGACCCTCGAGGTGTCGGCGGACAAACCGGTCGCCATGGTCGCGGCCAGGTTGTCCGATGTGGCGCCGGACGGCCGGGCGACACGGGTGACCTACGGCCTGCTCAACCTGACCCACCGGGACGGTCACGACGATCCCCGGCCGCTGGAACCCGGCGAGCGGTACCGCGTCACCGTGCAGCTCAATGCCGTGGCCCAGGCCTTTCCGGCGGGCCACCGGATCCGGCTGTCGCTGTCGACGTCGTACTGGCCCCTGGCCTGGCCGCCGCCGGAGCCCGCGCAGGTCACCGTGCACACGGCGGGGAGCAGTCTGCGGCTGCCGATCCGGCCGATGGCCGGTGCCGAGGAAGGATCGGTGCAGCCGTTCGGTGAGCCCGAGGGCGCGCAACCGATGGCGGTGACCCATATCAGCCCCGGTGAGCAGAAATGGACGGTCTCCCGTGACCTGGTCGACTATCGGTCCGCCCTGGAGATCGTCAAGGACGCCGGCCTGGTCCGCTATGACGAACACGAGCTGGAAGTGGACCGGAAGGTCCGGGAACGCTACGGCTGGCAGGCCGACGACTTCTGCTCGCCGACCGCGGAGACCTCGTGGTCGATGAGTTTCGGCCGCGGGGAGTGGCGCATCAGGACCGAAACCCGCACTCGGGTCACCTGCACGCCCACCCATTTCCTGGTGCACGCCGAACTCGACGGTTTCGAGGGCGAGCAACGCACCTTCTCCCGGAACTGGGACAGGAGGATCCCGCGTGACCACGTCTGAGGTGCAGCCGGCGGTGCCCCGGGAGTCCGCCGCGACCAGTCTGCGCGGCCGGATGCTGATCGCCGCCCTGCGGCTGACCCGGGCCGGTAAACCCTTCTCCAGTGCCGAGGCCCTGCACGAGAGCATCCGCAAGAGCCAGCAGCCCGCGCGGGACCGGCCGCCGGCCGCGCTGGGGCGGCGGCACCGGGTCGGCTGCCGGGAGATACACGGGCGGCCGGTCTACACGATCCGGCCACGAGCCGCGGGTACCTCCCGGCACGTGATGTACCTGCACGGCGGCGCCTACGTCCACCAGATCCAGCGGGACCACTGGAAATTCCTGTCGCGATTGATCGACGAGACCGGCTGCACGGTGACGGTTCCGCTCTACCCGCTCGCCCCGGAGAACCACCCCCGCGACACCTTCTCCATGGTGCTCGCCGCGCACGACGCGGTCTTCGCCGGCACCGCGTCGCACGACAAGGTGCTGATGGGGGATTCGGCCGGGGGAGCGCTGGCGCTGGTGCTGGCCCGCGCGCTCGGTGCGGCCGGTGGGGTGGAGCCGAAAGAGGTGGTGCTGATCTCCCCGTGGCTCGATGTGACCATGACCGACCCGTGGGCCCGGGAGCTCGATCCCCGCGACCCCTACCTCGGTGTCGCGGGCCTGACCGAGGCCGGCCGGTTGTACGCGGGGGATCTCGATAGAACCGATCCGGTGATCAGCCCGCTCTACGCCCCGGCCGCGACGCCCGGCGAGTTGAGCCTGTTCATCGGCACCAGGGATGTCCTGCTCGCGGACGCGCGCCGGTTCCGTGCACGGTGTGCCGCCGAGGGCGTCGCACTCGAATATCACGAATTCGCCGGAATGTTCCATGCCTGGCCGCTGGCCGATATCCCGGAGGCCCGGCGGGCGCTGGGTGACCTGGTTCGAATCGTGAATCGTCCGCCGTCGTGACAATCCTTCGCGCCCCCGGCGCCCGCTTCGTTCTACGGACGGTTCCGGGGGCGCGATTTCGTTCACCGGCCGAAGTGTTTGAGCCCGGGACATATGGTTAGCCGGTCTGCGTGAGGAAAAATATTTTCGTACCTGCTCTGACCGATTCCCAGCGCGATGAGATCTCGACCGTGGATGTTCCCGGTGGATTTTCTCTGCACGGCTTGCTCGATTACGACACCTTGATCACGGCCGACGACTTCGACTTCGACGAGCTGCTCGACCGGGCTCGGGCGGAGCTGCGTGCCTTCGACGGCCGGGTGGACGCGATCATCGCGCACTGGGATTTCCCCACCAGTGTGCTCGTGCCGATTCTGGCGGATGAATTCGGATTGCCTTCGCCCAGTTTGGAAAGCGTGCTGAAGAACGAGCACAAATACTGGAGCCGGGTACTACAGCGGGAATCGGTGCCGGAATGTGTACCGGATTTCTGTGCCTTCGATCCGTTCGACCCCGATGCGCTGGACAAGATCGATATTCCGTTCCCCTTCTGGGTGAAGCCGATCAAATCCCATTCCTCGCAATTGGGATTCGAAGTGACCGACGCCGAGGTGTTCGCCACCGCCATCGCGCAGATCCGCGCCGAGATCGGCCGGATCGCCGACCCCTTCGACCGCGCGCTCGAACGGGTGGACCTGCCGGAGGAGATCCGCGTGGCGGGGGGACGCACCTGCCTCGCCGAGCAGGTGGTCACCGGCACCCAGGCCGCGCCGGAGGGCACGATGTTCCGCGGTGAATACCATGTGCACGGCCTGTTCGATATGCGCAAGGACGCGGCCGGGCACAGCTTCGACCACCTGGACTATCCGGCGCGCACCGTCCCCGAGGACGTCCAGCAGCGGATGATCGACGTCACCGAGCGCTATCTGCGGCATACCGGATACGACAACGGTTGCTTCAACTCGGAGTTCATGTGGGATTCCGAGACCGGGAAACTGTGGTTGATCGAGGTCAATACGCGTATCTCGCAGTCGCACAGCGACCTGTTCGCGAAAGTCGACGGTAGCTCCAACCACAGTGTCGCCATCGATATCGCCCTGGGCAATCGGCCCCGCATGCCACATCGCAAGGGCGAATTCGCGGTCGCCGCGCAGTGCATGGTGCCCCGGTACGAGGACGGGATCGTGCGCGCGGTGCCCGGCGAGGCCGATATCGCCGCATTGCAGCGCCGTTTCCCGGGCACACTGGTGCACATCGAAGTTCAGCCCGGGGATCGTCTCTCCGACCTGCCCAACCAGGACGCCTACCGGTACAAGCTCGCGACCCTCTATATCGGGGCACCCGACGCGGACGAGCTGGAGCGGCGATACCGCGAAGCGATCGACGCCCTGCCGTTCGAATTCGCCGAGGCCGACTGAGGGGCGCCGCCGCCCGGATCGCCGCCGCATGTTTCGGCGGCGATCTCGCGGGAACCGCCGAGGGAACCGAGACGAAGGAGGAGGTGGCCGTGCCGGACGTCAAGAGTTCTGTCGACCGCAGTGCCGGACCGCAGCGGGTGCTGATCGTGGGCAGCGGTTTCGCCGGGTTCACCTGTGCCCGTCACCTGTGCCGTCTGCTGGCGAAGCAGGAACGCGATACCGAGGTCGTACTGGTCACGCCCAACGACTACATGCTGTACACACCGCTGCTGCCGGATGTGGCCGGCGGGCTCGTCGACCCGCGGTTCGTGGCGGTGTCGCTGGCCGACGCCCTGCCCCGGGTCCGGTTGGTCGTCGCCACGGCCGAATCCATCGATCTCGACAACAAGACGGTCACGGTGACCAGCGAACACCACGTTCCGCGGGAGTTGTCCTGGGATCGGCTCGTGCTGACCCCGGGGTCGGTGACCCGGCTCTTCGACATTCCCGGCCTCCCCGAGCACGGTCGCGGCCTCAAAACGGTCGCCGAGGCGTTGTACCTGCGGGAACAGTTGCTGCGGCAACTGGAGTTGGCCGACCACGAGGAAGACCCGGAGCTGCGCCGGGCGCGCCGGACCGTGGTCGTGGTCGGTGCCTCCTATGCCGGCACCGAGCTCGTCGCGCAGTTACGGGCCCTCGCCGACACCTATGCGAAGCGCCGCGAACTCGACCCCGCCGAGGTCCGTTTCGTGCTGCTCGACATGGCGGACCGGGTGATGCCGGAGGTCGGCGAGAAGCTCAGCGACAAGGTACTGACCGTGCTGCGCGACCGCGGTATCGATATCAGGCTCGGAATGTCGCTGAAGGAGCTTGCCGAGGACCATGTCGTGCTCACCGACGGCACCCGGATCGCGACCCACACCGTTGCCTGGGTGACGGGCGTGACCGGCGCGCCCGTGCTGGGCACCCTGGGACTGCCGATGGAACGTGGGCGGCTGAGCGTCGACGCCGATCTGCGAGTACCCGGCCACCCGGACGTTTTCGCCGGCGGGGATGCGGCCGCCGTCCCGGATCTGACGAAGCCGGGCAAGATCACCCCGCCGACCGCGCAGCACGCCACCCGGCAGGGCAAGGTCCTCGCCCGCAATGTGGCCGCCAGTATGGGGATCGGCACGCAGACGGTGTACAAACACCGCGATATGGGGCTGGTGGTGGACCTGGGGCCCGGCTTCGCCGTCGCGAACCCGGTGGGTGTCCGGCTCTCCGGGCTGCCCGCCAAGGCAGTGACCCGCGCCTATCACACCTACGCCCTACCCCGCGGAATCAACCGCTGGGCGATCACGCTGACCTATCTGACCAACGCGTTCGCCTCGCGCCCCCTCACGCTGCTCGGGCTGGTCGGCGCGGAGGAGGCGAGCTTCGTCAGCAGCGAGGGGATCCGCCACTGAACACACACCGCATTACCGAGCGGCGCACAGGTTGTTGCCAGGTTCGGCGGGAAAGGTGGACCGGGAAACCGTACGAGGAGGTTCCCCATGATGGTCTACGCGACGGCTGCCGCCGGGTTCGCAGTGCTCACGCTGATGGTGTTGTCCAGCCATACGGCTGCCGTGGCGCCGCGCACCCTGGTTCGGGTGCGCAACCGCTGACCTGCGGTTCAGCGATGGATCGATCCGGTATTCGCGTACAGCGGCACCACCGTCGCGCCGCCGAGCCCCACATTGGGTTGTAAGGCCAGGTACGCGTAGTCGACCTGGCGGGCACCGGCCTGGCCGCGCAGTTGCCACACCAGTTCCGCGCACTGCGCCACTCCCGTCGCACCCAGCGGATGGCCTCTGGCCGGCATGCCGCCGGAGGGATTGGTCACAACCTGCCCGCCACAGGTGTTGGCCGCGTCGGCGGCAAATCTTTCCGCAGTCCCCTCCGGCGTGAGGCCGCTGCGGGGCATTCGGGCAATCAGATCCGGGCGAGTTCGTCGCGCCAGGCCGGGCTGTCGACGTAGTTGTTGTCGTAGCGCTGCGAGCTGGCGCGGATCTCCTCGACGCTCGCCTCTCCGCGATGAACCCGCTCGAGCAGCCGGTAGTAGTCGAAGCGGTGCAGCCCCGGGGTGAAGACCACGAGCAGTTCCGCCTCGGCCCCGGCGGCCGGGGCGAAGGCATGCGGGACCGTGGGCGGCACGGTCAGGAAATCACCCCGCTCGAGGCGCACGATCTCCTCGCCGAGCAGGATCCGCACCGAACCGTCCAGCACCAGGAACATTTCGGTCGCGGCGGTGTGGAAATGCGCGGGCGCACCGGGCGAACCCTTGTGCAGGGTCGCCTTGTTCGCGGTGAGAGCACCCCCGGTGGCGCCGGCGTCGGCGAGGAGGGTGATCAGGCTCAGCGCGCCGTCCTGGAGGGTCTCGGCCTCGGCGGAACGAACGAGGATGGGAGCGGTCTGGGCGGAAGCGGTCATCGGAACTCCGTAGGTCTCGGCGGGTGCGGTACCCGTTTCTCGTCTGCTGCAGAGTCGACGGAGCAGCCTCACCGACTGTGACATCCCAGCAGCCGGGGCATCGCCGCCGCGGAAAGTGGTTCGGGCGCGGCGCGGTCCGCCACCGCGTGGTAGAGCTCCACCGGCCACTCACTTACGGGGCGCCGCCATCGTGGACAGCGTTGTGGACCACCGCCCCGGCGCTGCGCTGTCCGGGAGGGAAATCCGCGCCTGCGCCGACCGGCTGCCCCGGGGCCGATGTCTACGTCGTGGGACCGGCCGACGGTGGCCGCCTCGTGGTCTCGGGCGATCACGCGAAGAGTTGTTCGAGGATCTCGTAGCCGTGTGTCCACAGCAGTGCGGCGCCGCTGTCGGGCAGGTAGTGCCGGGTTGCGTTCGGGATCCGGCCGGCGAGAGTGGCGCCGTGATCGGGGGAATGGGTGGGGTTACCGTCCTGCCCGCCGTACCAGAGGTGAACGCGGGCAGTGAGCTCCTCGACTCGGAACGGCCAGCGCGCGAAGTGCAGGACCGTATCGCGGGCATAGCCGGCCGGGCCGTGCGCGAAGCCGGCATCCAGCGCACGACGGAAGGCCCGGGCGAAGTCCGGTCGCCGGTAGATCTCACGGTCGGCTCGGGAGCTGCCCTCGATGCTCAGCTGCCATAGGGTCTCGGCGCTCCCGAAGCGCGCGAATTCGCGCTCGGCGCCGGCCGGGTCGGCGGCCACCAGCTCGACCAGCCGCCGGACCTCCGCCGGCAGAGCTGTTCCCGGATAGGCGAGCTCGTCACCGCCGGACACGATCGCCACCGAGGAGGTGAGCCCTCGCGCTGCCAGGGCGAGGGCGAACGGGGCGCCCTGCGAGAAACCCACGACCGCGGGGTCGGCGAAATCCAACTGGCCGATATCGTCGGCCCAATCCAGCAGTGTGCGCCCCGGCATCCCGGTTGATTCCCCCGAACCGGGCCGCTCCACCGAGACCAGCCGGACGCCCGACCGGGCCGGCACTCCGGAGCCGAACCCGAGCCGGCGCCCCCACCCTGCCCCGGAACAGAACACAACCGGGCGGCCGTCGACAGGGCCCCACTCGGCCCACGCCAACCGGCGGCCGTCTCGCAACTTCGCTTCCCCGATCCGGGCAGGATCTTCCACATTCGGCACGGCCATACGGGCCATGATCGCCCGTACCCCGGCGGTCGGCGCCAACGGTTTTCTCCAAGCCGCGAACCGGACCGGGGCCGGAGCGGGTGTTCAGTGGCTGCCGGCGCTGCTGAGTTCGCCGAGTAACGCCCAGGTTCGCTCCTCGTCACGGTCCGAACCCAGGGCGGTGAGCCCGAAGATCAGTTCGTCGGCGCCGGCTTCGGCGTAGCGGGACACCGCGTCCGCCATGGTCTGCTCGTCGCCGATCACGGCCAGTTCGGCCGGGTCGGTGATGTTCTCGCGGTCCAGTAGCGCCCGATACGCAGGCATCTCGCCATATCTGTGCATCTGCTGTGCCGCTCGCTCGCGTGCGCCTGCCACGTCGGCTGTCACCACGCCACCCACCATGCCGATCACCCGGGGCATCGACCGGCCGGCTGCCGCGGCTCGTCGGGCGAGTGTGGGAATGGTGAAGTCCGCCAGTGTCTTCGGCCCGGTGAGCAGCGGGAGGGCTCCGTCGGCGAGTTCGGCCGCGACCCGCAGCGTCAGCGGGCCGGAGGCGGCCAGCAGTATGGGCACCGGCGAGTGGAGGGCCGGCATGGTGCTGCGGGCCGGAGATCTGGCCACCAGCGTCTCGCCGGTGTGGTCGACTGTGCCGGTGTGCAGCAGTTCGCGGAGGGCGGAGAGGTATTCGCGCAGGTATCGGATGCGCGGGTGGGTATTGCCGTAGCCGGCGGCGATCTCCGGCAGGGACAGGCCCAGGCCGAGTTCGAATCGGCCGCCACCGGCCGCCTGCGCTGTCTGCGCCTGCATGGCCAGCGCGTTGGGGTGGCGCGGGTGGATGGGCACGATCGCGGTACCGACCGTGGTGTCGGGAAGTTCCCGGCCGATCAGCGTGGCGACGGCCAAGGCGTCGTAGTCGAAACGCTGGGTCAGCCACACCGCGGAGACGCCGAGTTCGACGAGCTTGCGGGCCTGATCGAGTAGGTATTCGACGGGATTCACGCCGGGAGTGAGTTGTTCGTAGTAGTCGGTGGGCAGGGCAACGCCGATTCGCATCGCACAAATGTATACCAAGTTTACTTATTTACCCGGTCTATATTTCGGCTAGGCTGTCCGGTATGAATCCCGAGCCGGGTCTCCGTGAGCGCAAGAAGCGTCGAACGCGCGCGGCCATCTCCGATGCCGCCCTCCGGTTGTTCCTGGCCGACGGGTTCGATGCGGTATCGGTGGTGGACATCGCGACGACCGCGGAGGTGTCCAAACGCACCCTCTTCCAGTACTTCCCGTCCAAAGAGGACCTCGTCGTACACCGATTCGCCGACCACATCGACGATGCGGCGCGAGTAGTACGGGATCGGGCGAGGGGGCAGACACCACTGGACGCGCTCCACGCGGCGTTCCGCACCGGCCTGGACAACCACGAACCCGCCACGGGCCTGTGTGACACACCCGAAGTGGTGGGCTGCTACCGATTGGTGCTGGACACTCCGGCGCTCATCGCGCGGCTCGCCCACTTCCTCGGCGGCGGTGAGATCGCACTCGCCGCAACCCTCGGCCCGCCCGATGATCTGGATGCGCGATTGGCGGCGAGCGCGATCACCGCGGTGCGCCGCAACCTGTGCGAGGCCAACTGGCGCGAGATGGCTGCCGGGCGCAGCGCGGCACAGCGGCACCCGGTCGCGCTCGCCGAGGCCGACCGCGCCTTCGAACTGCTCGCCGAAGGATTCGCGCGGACGGTACCGACCGCGGAGTGAGACGCGGACCTCGCCTTTCCGCCGTGCCCCGGCCCCGGACCGATGAACAGCATCCGAGCGAACATGGTCCCGAGCGGCCTCGGCGGTCCGCGCATCCACCGCAGTGTCGCCGACGGCCCGGTTCGGGCGTGAGCCGGTCCCGGGCGCGCCTACCGCCGGGACCCTGTCACGCCGGCCCGCTGGTCTGCACTCGGCCACGGCCCAAGGGAACCAACCGTTAACGGTGGGTCCTCCGGGGTGCGATGATTCCGGGCGGGAGGAGGATTCGATGTCTTCGACAGATCCACGGGAACCCCGGCCACGGGTGTCGATCGGCGAATGGGTCGCGCGGGCCCTGGCGGTGGTGCTGCTGGTGCCGGTGCGGTTGCTCTGGGAGGGGGTGAAGTTGTGCGGTCGGGCGGCCGTCGCGACGGGCGTCTACGCACTGGAACGGCTGCTGGCGCCGGTGGGCCGATTTCTCTGGTACTGGGTGGTGCGCCCGCTGTGGCTGTTCGTCAAGGATGCGGTGTGGGGGTGGGCGCTCCGGCATGTGCTGTGGGGCAGGGTGCTCACGCCGTTGGGGGCGCTGCTGATGGACTGGCTGCTGCGGCCGCTGCGGCACGCGATCGAACGATGGCTCTGGCGGCGGCTGCTGCTTCCCGGACTCGAACTGCTGTGGCGCCGGGTCCTCCGACCGGTGCTGGGTGCGATCGCGTCGACCGCGGAGTGGCTGTGGCGGTGGTGTGTGGTGGGGCCGCTGCGGCAGCTGTGGCGCTGGGTGTTACGGCCGTGCGGGATGCTCCTCGCGACGATCGTGTCCTACGGCTGGCGCGGGGCGACCGCTGTGGTGCGGGTGCTGGTCGTGGTGCCGTGTGTTTTTGTCTATCGGACCGTAGTGCGGCCGGTGCTGCGTGCGCTCGCGGCAGTATGGGATTTCGTCGTCGTGCGCCCGCTCGGTTTCCTGAACCGGCGGGTATTGGTGCCGCTGAACCGGGCCGCGGCGGAGGTGCTGAACACGGTGTTCGGCCGCTGAATCCACAGACCGGCGGCGGCCCGGCCCGCCTCCGGTGGTGACGTCCCGCGGCGCGCTCGGGGTGAAAGTCCGGGCCGGTTCAGGTTTCGCGGGTGGCGACCGAGCGGATCGCGTCGACGACGGCGGCCAGCGCCATCAGCCGCACCGTATCGACATGTGCGTCGACGGTGCCGGTGGCGGCGGCGATGAAACCGTCCCCGTCGAAGCGGGTGTGCGGCGGTGTCAGGGCCCGGGAGAGACCGTCGTGGGCGCCCTGGGCGACGATGCGGCAGCCCGGTTTGTCCAGCCGGGCATTGGTGATGACAGCGCCGATGGTGGTGTGGTCGCGGGTGCGCGCGAAATCGAACCCACCCTCGAGCCGCAGCACCGCGTCCAGCGAGACATCCGCCGCACCGAGGTCGATATCGCCGAACGCGTTGACCGCGCACAACGCACCGACCACCAGATCACCCAGCCGGCGCTCGGCGTAGCCCAGGCCGCCCGGCCGGCGCAGCTCCGGCCCGCGCCACTGAGAGGTGTGGGCGCCGGTGCCCGCGCCGACGCGGCCCACGAGAATCTGCTCCCCGGCGGCCGCCCTGGCCGCGAAGTAACCGGACTCGGGGGTGGGCCGGGCCGCGGGATCGCCCGCGCCCAGGTCGAACAGTGCCAGCGTGGGGACGATCGGGACGCGCCCGGCGGGAGTAGGGACGCCGCGATCCTGTTCTTCGAGGTAGCGCATGACGCCGTCGGCCGCGGCGAGACCGAAGGCCGACCCACCGGTCAGGACGACGGCATCGATGGAGACCACGGCTTTGTCCGGGGACAGGGCATCGAGTTCACGACTGGCCGGGGCGCCGCCGCGTACCTCGCACGAGGCGACGGTGCCTGCCGGTAGCAGGAGCACCGTACAGCCGGTCCGGCCCACCTCATCGGTCCAGTGACCGACACTCACCCCGGAAATTCCGATACCCACCCGGCGGCCTCCGTTCTCCCGACTGTGCCCGCGGAAACCGGGCGCTGCACAGCGATCATCGCACCGATGGTGCGCGGCCGTGTGGAAGGTGCTGTCGCGGAACGGGGACCGCGAGGTGACACGCGCCGGCCCGGGGCCACGGAGTTCACCGTGATGCCGTGCGGGGCGAGCTCCATCGCCGGCGATTTGGTCAGGCCGATCACACCCCATTTGGAGGCCACATAGGAGGCCATGTCCGGGCTCGCGCCGCGTCCCGTCATCGACGAGGTGGTGATGATGCGGCCGTACCTGCGGGCGATCATGCCCGGGGTGACCGCGACCAGCGTGTTGAACACCCCGGTGAGGTTGCTGCCGATGACTTCGTGCCAGAGCTCGGTGGGGTGTTCACCGATCGGCGCGACCCCGGTGACCCCCGCGTTGGCGACCGCGATATCCACCGACCCGAGTTCGTCTTCGGCCCGCCGTACCAGCGCGTCCATCGCGGCCCGGTCGGCGGTATCGGCCCGCACGCTCACACACCGCCGGCCGAGCGCGGTGACCAGTTCCGCGGTATGCGCGAGGTCGGCGCGGGTGGCGAGCGGGTAGTCCAATGCGGCACTGTCCTCGCACCGATCACACAGGACGATATCGGCGCCCCGCTCGGCGAACGCGAGTGCGTGCGCGCGACACTGACCGCGTGCGGCGCCGGTCACCAGCGCGACCCGGCCCTGGAATTCCTGTGACATCGGTATCCTCCTTCGGGTGCGCGACCCGCGCACAGCAGTGGGTTCGGCCACGACCTGCGCGTGGACCGCGGCGCTCACGGTAGGGGTGCGCGGCCGGCGCCGCGGCCGGCATTCTCACTGGCCGAGACCGCGACCACCGGGCGGCGATACGGGGTCGGTAGCGTCGACTCCGCGGCGGGCGGTCCCGCCCGAGGAAGAAGTCCGCCGCCGGTCTCGGGCGGTGCCGACGCGACGGATACCGGGCGGTGGGACGAGGAAGGGGAGTTATGCCGAGGATCGCCGAAACGCGCGATGCCGCGGCACCGAGTTCCACCGAGCAGCATGCCCGGGTGGTCCGCATCCTCGACGCCGCCGCCACGCTGGCCACCGAGAAGGAACTCGAACGGGTCCAGATGCACGAGGTGGCGAAACTCGCGGGGGTCGCGGTCGCCACCCTGTACCGGTACTTCCCGTCCAAAACCCATCTGTTCGTGGCGGTCATGCTCGATCAGATCGACCGGATGCGCGCGAAATACGCCCGGCGGCCCGACCCGGAACAGAGCGCCCGGGACGCGGTCCACGACAGGTTGCTCCAGGTGGTTCGCGTGCTGCTGGGCCGGCCGCTGCTGGCCACCGCGATGATCCAGTCCAACAGCGCGGCCCGGGCGTCCGCGGTGCCGGATACGGCCGGGGTGGACCGCAATTTCCGGCACCTGCTGTACGACGCCGCCGGGAACGAGCAGGTGACCGAACGGGATGCCCGGTTGCTGCGGGTACTGATCCATTCGGTCTTCGGCATCATCCAGTCGTGTCTCAACGGGCGGATCACCATCGCGGACGCCGAAGCGGACCTGCGCATGGCGTGCGATCTGCTGCTCGCGGAATGGCCGGAGTCGTTCAGGCGGTGAGACCGCGCCGGATCACCTTCCCGGTCGCGTTGCGGGGCAGCGGGTCGGTGCCGATCCGCCAGCGGCTGGGCACTTTGTAATACGACAGCCGGGCGGCGGCGTATTCGTGCAGTTGCGCCTCGTCGACGGTCGCACCCGGGCGTACCACGACGATCGCCGCCACCTCCTGCCCCAGATCCTCGTGTGGAACACCTACGACAGCGCACTCCGCGACCGTCGGATGTTCGTCCAGGCACTGCTCGATCTCGGTGGGGTAGACGTTCTCGCCGCCGCGCAGGATCAGATCCGAGCGGCGGCCGGTCAACCGCAGCCGCCCGTCTTCGAGGACGCCGAAATCGCCGGTGCGCAACCAGCGGTCCGGGGTGATCGCGGCGGCAGTGGCTGCCTCGTCCGCCCAGTAGCCGAGCATGACGAAGGGGCTGCGCACGCACACCTCGCCCTCGGTGCCGTCGGGGACACGCTCCCCGAACGGGTCGCGGATCTCCACCGATACGGTGAGAATCGGCCGGCCGAGCGTGCCGGGGTACTGCTCGAGCTCGGCGGTCGTGGCGACCGCTATGGCGGTACTGCATTCGGTGAGCCCGTAGCTGTCGACCAGGGCGTCGCGGGCGAACGGGAACCGCTGCCGCAGCCGGTCCTTGAGCGCGATCGACGACGGGGCCGAGGCGAGTGCGAACGCCGTCAACGACGAGAGGTCGTAGTTGTCGATATCGCCGTGCTCGAGCAGGCGTGCGGCCATGGTCGGCACCGCGCCCCAGTTCGTGACCCGTTCCCGTTCGATCAGTCCCAGCACCGGATCCGCGGCGAAAGCGCCCTGATACATCACCACGGTGCCCCCGGTCGCCAAGCGTGGCACCACCAGGTTGTGCAGGCCGGCGATATGGAACAGCGGTGAGGTCAGCAGATAGCGCAAGGGACTCGGCTCGGTCTCGGAATAGGCGCGCCCGGTGAACGCCGCCGCCATGGCGTCGGAGAAACGGTGGTAGTCGACGACCGCGAGCAGGTTGCGCTGGGAATGCAACGCGCCTTTCGGCCGGCCGCTGGTGCCGCTGGTGTAGAGGATGACCGCCGGATCGTCCTCGTCGACCTCGGGCCGGGGCAGTTCGGCGCCGGAGTGGGCCGCGACGAGCCGCGGAACGTCTGTCTCGACGGTGAGCACGGCGATCTCCGCGGTATCGATATCGGCCAGGAGCGCGGCGCGTTTGGCATCGACGATCAGCACCCGCGGCCGGCTGTGTTCGAGTCCGTACTCGATCTCCCGGGGCGTCCACCAGCTGTTCAGCCCGACGGTGACGGCGCCCAGGCACTGCGCGGCCCAGAACGCCGTCACCCATTCGGGACAGTTGGCGGCCAGCAGCGCGACCCGGTCGCCCCGGCGTACGCCGTACTCGTCGCGCAACGCGGTGGCCAGCGCGGCGACGGCATCCGCGTGCTGCGCATAGGAGATACGGCGGTCGGCGGTCACCAGGTAGTCGCGGTCCTGCCAGGCCCGGGACGCGGCCACCAGGTCGCCGACCGCGCGCCCGCGCTGCCGCAGCACGGGCATGGTGGCGCCGAGCACCTGTTCCGCGGTGATCTCGAACCGGCCACCCGGCCCGGTCAGCTGCGTGATGACTTCGTTGAGGCGCTGCTGTGCGTCTGCCGGTGTCGTCATGGTGGCGACCCTCTCGTTCACGGTGCGTAGCGGCTGACAACCTCTCACGGCGTGCCGGAAAGCCGGGCGGTCGTTGCCACTGAGCGAGACCACCGTCCGCGGTCGAAACCGTGGCGCGGCCACCGTCCGCGGCACCATGCGCCGCACGGTGCCGCACACGACGAACAGTGGGAGACGATCGACAATGGGTTCATCCGAGGGCAAGGTGGCCATCGTGACCGGCGGCGGTCAGGGCGTGGGGCAGGGTATCGCCTACGCGCTCGCGGCGGAAGGTGCGGCGCTCGCGGTGATGGGGCGAACCGAGGCCACCCTCCGCGCCACCACCGAGCACATCCGCGCGGCCGGGGCCGGGCCGCGCCCGTGGTGTGCGATATCGGCGGGACCGATCGGCTGGAGCCCTTGGTCGAGCAGGTGGCCGAGCTCTTCGGCGGGGTGGACATCCTGCGGCTGATGCAGGCCTGCCATCCGTATATGAAGGCCCGGGGGCGGTGGGGCGATCGTCACTATGGTCACCTCGGCGGCGGTGCGCTGGGATGCCGGCGGATACGTGTCTGTACGCGGCCACCAAGGAGGCGATGCGTTCGCTGACCCGGACCGCCGCCAGCGAATGGGGCCGGAACGGCATCCGGGTGAACGCGGTCGCCCCGCACGCCCTGTCACCCTGCGGACGCGGGCAGGTTCACGGGGGAGAGGTACGCGCGGCGGCCGCCGGACTCGTCCGGGCCGGATCATGAGCTGTGCTCGCGGGTAACTCGTCGTTTCCGCTCCGGGGGAGCCGGCGAGTGTTACTGTGGTTCGAGAATCAATTTCAGTTTTTGCCTATAAAAGGCTTCTGAACAGCTCTCTTGGAGAAGTCGATGACCATCATTGATTCGGGGAACGGCACTGCCGAGCAGACCGGCGAACCGGACCTGCCGCTGTCCATGGTCGAGCGGATGACCCGGATCCTGGATGCGTTCGACAACCGGAGCTCACGGCTGCCCCTCGAGGAGGTCGCGCGGCGCGCGCGGCTGCCGCGCTCCACCGTCTACCGCATCCTGCATCAGCTCACCGAGTCCGCTTGGGTCGAGCACACCTCCCTCGGCTACGCGCTCGGCCGCCGCGCACGCGGTCTCGGCGGGGACGGGCACGACCGGATCCGGGCGGCGGCGGCCCCGCTACTGCACGAACTGCACCTGCGGACCGGCCTGGTGGTGCACCTGACGGTGCTCGACGGCGGCGACACCGTCTACCTCGACAAGGTCGGCGGGCGGTTCGCCACCCGGCTGCCCTCCCGGGTGGGCGGGTCCGCCCCGGCCTATGCCACGGCCGGCGGAAAAGCGATCCTGGCGGCTCTGGAACCGGAGTCGGTCGACCGCCTCTACCGCCCGTCCCTGCCCCGCCGCACCGGCCGGACGATCGCCGAGCGCGCGAGCCTGCATTACGAACTCGGCCGCATCCGGCTGCGCGGCGGGCTCGCCTTCGACGACAGCGAATCGGCGCCCGGGGTGGCCTGTGTCGGCGCCGCGGTGCGCGGTGACGCCGGTCCGGTCGCCGCGGTCTCACTGTGCGGCGACGCGAGCACCGCGCGGCTCGACCGGGTCGCGCCACTGGTGATGAACCTGTCCCGCGAGATCTCGCGCACCCTGTTCCCCGGTCCTCGCGACCGGACGGAGCCGACCGCAGGCGTTCGACCGCTGGAAGCGCTGGGCTCGCACTGAGCCACCGGCCCCGGTGATCGTCTCGCTCACCGGAAGGCTCTCGGACAGAACAGCGAAACGACCGGCAGCCTCGGCGTCGGGACGGCGTGGGTCTTGCTCGCCTTCGCCGATCCCCGGCTGCAGGAGGAGATCTGGGGTGCCGATCCGGACACCTGGGTCGCGTCACCGTACGCGCCGATGGGCGTGGCCACCCCCGTCGCCGGCGGCTATCTGCTCAACGGACGCTGGTGGTTCTCCTCCGGGACCGACCACTGCCAGTGGGCGTTCCTGGGTGCGCTGGTCGGCGATGCCGCCGGCAAGCCGGTCCGGTGGCGGAGCGCTGCACTACCGGTTCCCCATGCGGCGGTTCTTCCGTGACCCGCACGCCGGGCCGGCGCACGCGATCCATGTGCCCGGCTCCATCTTCCACGCCTCGGCGTTGACGCAGCTCGGTGGAGAACCGCAGGGCATGCACCGCTCGATGGTCTGAACCGGGCAGAGTCCGGGTCCCGTCAGCGCCGGTGGGTCATCTCGGCGAGGCGCAGGTCGCGGGTGCGGGATTGGTGGGTCTCCACGGTTTTCGCCGCACGGTCGGGGTCGCGGTCGCGGATGGCCTCGAAGATCTGCGGGCGACGGTGGCCTCCAGGGCGATTCGGGTTTCGCAGATATCGAGGATCTTCTCCGGCGTGCGGAGCCGGACGACGAAACCGCGTGTCTCCTTCGTCGGCGTCGAACTCGACGCGTACGCCGAGCGGGTCCGGGATATCGAGACCGCAGCCGTAACCCTCGTACTGCGTGCGCACGGTGTCGATCTGGAGCGCTTCCCGCCCGTCGTGGTCTCGATGCTGCTCACCGGCGCGGCGCGCATCCTCGGCAACGAAGGGGCGGTGGGGATGCGGCGGGGGCATGCCGAGCTGCGGGCGTTCGTCGAGGGGCTCATGGGGCAGTACGCGATGCCCGCGAAGTGAGAACCGTTCGTCGTCACCGGTGACCGACGCTCGGCCGGAGCAGTGTCGTTTGTGGTCGGCGGGCGGTCAGTCACGCAGGGCGCGGTCGCGCAGGAGCGCCAGCGTGCGCGACAGAATGCGCGAGATCTGCATCTGGGAGACATTCAGTTCGGCCGCGATCTGCGCCTGGGTGCGGTTCTCGAAGAATCGCATATGCAGCACCCGCTGGTCGCGCGCCGGGAGGTCCCGCAGCAGGGGTGCGATGGTCAGGGCGTTCTCGGTGAGCTCGTAGGACGGATCCTCGTCGCCGAGGGTGTCGGCGCTCTTCGCCGCCGTCCCGCTGCTGTCGTTCTGCTCCACCGAGGCGTCGAGCGAATCGGTGCGATAGGCATTCCCGGCCAGCAGCGCCTGGGTGACCTCGTTGAGGTCGAGATTCATCGCCACGGCGATATCGAGCGCGGTCGGGGTGCGGCCGAGTTCCTGGCTGAGGCGTTCGATGGTGGGGCCGAGGGCGAGCTGGGTTTCCTTCAACCGCCGCGGGACACGGACCGCCCAGGTGTGGTCGCGGAAATGGCGGCGGACCTCACCCATGATGGTGGGCACCGCGAAGGCCAGGAAGCTGGCGCCCCGGGTCGCGTCGTACCGGTCCACGGCCAGCACCAGGCCCAGGGAGGCGATCTGGTGCAGATCCTCGTAGGTTTCCCCGCGGCCGGTGAACCGGCGCGCGATGTGATCGGCCAGCGGCAGACAACGCCGCATGATCTCCTCGCGCAACTCCGGTCGCCCGGGGTCGTCGCTGTCCATCTCCGCGAGCTGCTCCAAGAGCGGCTCGATCCCGTCGTAGCTGTCGGTACCGCGGCTGGCCCGCCGCGCGGTGGTGGGGGAGTCGTATGCGGCCACAGTCGTCATCGAGAACCTCGCTTTCCGTTGCCTCCGCCTCGATCGGCGCCGTCGGAGGGCGACACAATCCCCGGCTACCGCCTCGCGGCGTCGGCAATCAAGATCGACCCGCTTCTTTCGTTTTATGGATCGCCTAGGCCGGTGGGCTTCGTTTTCCGGACAGTGGCTGCGGTCGGCCGGTCACTCCGCTCATGCGGGCGGCCGCGGTCGCGGATACTGGACGCCTCCGGGCGTTCTGTCCGGGGGCGACAGCACGACCGGTAATGCGTCAGCCGTTCGGCTCGGTGCGTGGCGGTCATGAGCGTGGTGCGGGCTCCTCCCAGGAGCCGCCCGCCGGGAATCGGCGGGTCGTCGGGGCCACAGCGTTCGTCGGCCGGTTTGATCCGGGCGAGTACACAGGGTGTCGTACAAGAGAACGACCATCGTTCCACTTGCGCGACCACCGATGGTGCGTTCGACCCGACGGAAGGCTGTTCATGCAGAGTCTGGCGTTCGACAGCGAGGACCTCGGTGCGACCGAGGCATTCCTCAACGACGCCTACACCCGGATGCAGATCGGCAACGACAGCCCGCGCGGGGTGCGCACCCGCATCCGCCGCGACATGCTCGGCACGGTCAGTCTCGACCGGCTGGACCTGGGTTTCGATATGGCCTACGACGCCGACCCGCTGAACAAGGTCTGCCTGGTGACGGTGCACTCCGGGACGGTCGAGGAGGATTACCACGGTGCGGGCCGCGACACCTTCACCCCCGGCGACTCCGGCCTGCTCACACCGCACGATCTGCCGTATTCCGGGGTGATCCGCTCCGCGCGCTACGACATCACCATGTTCGGCCCGGAGCTGCTGGACCGTCTCGCGACCACCGCCGATCCGGCGGATCCCGTCCGGCTCAGCGGCCACCGGGCAGTGAGCCAGGCGGCGAACCGGCAGCTGACGGCGGTGATCACCCACCTGCAACGGGTCGCCACCGACCCCGCCACTGCGGACAGTCCACTGCTCGCCGCGACCGGTGCCGACTATCTCGCCGCGACCGTGCTCGCCACCATGCCGACCACGGCGGTGACCGATGCCGCGGCCGCCGACCGCCGCGACGCTCACCCGGAGACGGTGCGCCGCGCGGTGGCCTATCTCGAATCGCATCTGCACGAGGATGTGACGATCACGGAGGTGGCGGCCGCGGCATTCGTGACGCCGCGCGCCCTGCAGCTGGCGTTCCGGCGCCATCTCGGCACGACACCGCTGCGGTACCTGCGCAGGCTGCGGCTGGCCGGCGCGCACGACGACCTGCGCGCCGCCGCGGCCGGGGACGGGCGGACCGTCGCGACCATCGCCTACCGGTGGGGTTTCGCCCATCCGGGCCGCTTCGCGATCGCGTACCGCCATCACTACGGGCGCCACCCGTCGGAGGTTCTGCACACCTGAGTCCGGCGCCGCGGTTTGCGGTACCTCGCCGGGGCCGCCGCCCCGGCGGAGGTGTGCGGGCCCGGTCGCTGGGTAGCACGCCGGGGAAATCCGCCCACCGGACCGAGGAGTGCACCATGACGCATGCGGCCGAAATGCTGGACCTGTACCCGCACGACCTGGACGGAATCGACCGCACCGCACTGACCCGGTGCATCGAGGAATGTTCTCCTGCGCGCAGGTGTGCACCGCGTGCGCGGACTCCTGCCTGAGCGAAGCCACGGTCGCCGACCTGGTCACCTGTATCCGCACCGACCTGGACTGTGCCGAGATCTGCGATACCACCGGTCGCGTGCTCACCCGGCACACCGGCGGTCGCGCCGCGCCGACCCGGCCATTGCTCGAGGCCTGCGCCGCCGCATGTGCGGCGTGCCGGGAGGAATGCCTGCGGCATGCCGGTATGCACGAGCACTGCGAGGTGTGCGCCGAGGCATGCCGCCGCTGCGAGCAGGCCTGCCGGAACCTGCTCGCGACGCTCGGCTGACCGGGGCGTGGCGGCCACCCGGGACGAGCCGGTGGGCCGCTGTGGCCGTGCTCATCGCGGCGTGGCGTCCGCGATTCTCGGGGCCTCGGTGCCGGGCACGACCGTGAACTCGAGCCCATAGTTGTTCAAGGTGGCGGGCAGCGGTGCGGCAGGGCCGAGCGGCGGATGCGAGCGCAGGCGTAGTTCGGGCCCGGACACCAGATGCGCCAGCAGTGCGCTGGTGACGAACAGGACCAGATTCCGTCCCGGGCATTCGGCGGGGCCGGCGCTGAACGGCACCAGCTGCGGATACTCCTGGGCGCGCCCGTCCAGCCAGATCTCGGGTACGAACCGGTCGGCGAACGGCAGCGTGTCGCGATCGCGATGGAAGGCCGGAGCCACGATCACCAGTGCCGCCCCGGGCTCCAGCGCGAACTCCGCCGAGCCGGACCGCCACCGTGTCCACTCGGTGGTATCGCGCAGGATGACCGGAGTGGTGGGCCACAACCGGATCGATTCGAGCACACAGGCCCGGAGGTAGGGCCGCAGCCCGGCGGTGCCGGGGTCCTCGGCTTCGGCGCGGGCCCGCGCCCGCTGGTCCGGATGGTCGGCCAGCAGGGCCAGGGTCCGCGAGAGCGCTATCCCGGCGGCGTCGAAGGCGAACAACCACTGCGGCATCTGACCCACCGGGTCGATCGCTCCGGCAGCGGGTACCGCGGCCAGCGCGCCCGCCAGGCTGTCCGGTTCCGCCGACTCCACGTAGTCGTACAACCGGGCGAGGAACCGGTCGCGGCGTTTGCGGTGCGGAGGTGCCAGGAACGACCAGTTCGCGGCCGACCGCAGCCGCCACAACTCGTCGGTGATCGCGTCATCGTGCCGGGCCCGCTCACCGAGCGCGATCCGCCGCACCAGCCGCCACCACGCGGCCGTGAACGTTCCGGCGTCCAGCACCCCGCGCCCGCGGGCGCGGGTGAGCAGATCGTGTGCCTCGTCGGCGACCTTCGCCGCGAACGGCGTCGCGAGCCGGTGCAGGGGTGCGCCGGTGTCGAGTGCCGCCTCGTTCACCGCGCGCCGCCGTTCGCGGACCGGTCCCTGCGACACCAGCACGCCGTGCGGCTGGAACTGTCCCAGCGCGGCGCGTTTCTCCCGATTCGCCGGGTCGAACGGGGTGGGCGCTTCGTCGAGTACGCGGCCGACATCCTCGGGGTCGAGGACCACGATGATCCGACGGCCGGGCACCACCAGTTCGACCGGTCCGCGGCCGAACTCCGCGCGCAGGGCGCGGATCCGCTCGATCGCGCGTTCGTCGGCACGGAGACGTTCCAGCAGCCCGAGCATCGGCCGGCGGCGCGCGATCACCCCCGCGGCGATCGCCGGGAAACCCAGATCCACCAGGGTGGTGGCCGCCCGGATTCCGGTGAGCCGGTGTCCGTGCACATCCGCCATGCCGTTCTCCTCCCGTTGCCCTGGCCGGCGACTGCCGGCGTCGGGCGCGTACCCGGGGGCGGGCCGGTGAAACGGAACACGGCCGCTGGGCAGGCCCATCGACCTCGGACGATCTCTCCGCGTGTGCGACGATCGGCATTGCGGACGCGATAGGGTTCCGGTCGTGGCCGGGCGGCGTCCGCATCCCCGCTATCGGCCCCGCGCTGCTCCCGGGCGGCGTGCGGCGCGATAATGGTCCCCATCGGCATTTGCGGAGGTACATGATGTCTCAGGCGATCGAGGGCATCGACCCGGCCGTGCCGCCCAGCGGCCCGGGGTGTGTCGAATGCGAACAGGCGCGGGGCTGGTGGGTGCATCTGCGGCGGTGTGCCCAGTGCGGTCATATCGGCTGCTGTGATTCGTCTCCCGCCCGGCATGCCACCGCGCACTTCACCGCGACCGGGCACCCGTTCGTGCAGAGTTACGAACCGGGCGAGGACTGGTTCTGGGACTACCGGTCCGGTGAGATGTACGGGGCCGGCCCGGAACTCGCGCCGCCACGGGAGCATCCGGGCTCGCAGACCGTGCCCGGGCCGCGGGATCGGGTACCGGCGGACTGGCAGGACCATATCCACTGAGATCGCCGGCCGGCCCCGCCTGTGCCGACGAGCCGCGAAATTCGATCGGCGAGAGTCGATGAACAGGGTGCGCTCGGCGGTCCGTCACGAGCCGCCGGGCAACCAGCGGCGCACGCGGGCGAGCCCCGTCGGCCGGGGCGGCCGGCGTTCCGGGTCGAACCAGCGGGGCAGCGGTTCCCGCGCGGTGAGCCACTGCCGTGGCACCACACCGGCCCGGCCGGAGCCCGTGCCGGTGTGGGCGGCGACGATACCGCCGGTGATGGCGCCGGTGGTGTCGATATCGCCGTCCGCCGCGATACAGGTGGTGATCGCGGCGGGGTAGTCGTCGAGGGTGGTCGCCGCCACCCATATCGTGAACGGCACCGTATTCTGCGCGGTGACCAGCGAGCCGTTGCCGAGTTCGTGCGCGGCCTCCGCCGCGGAGACGCCCAGCATCGACCGGGCCCGGTGGATCAGCCGGGTCGTCTCGCTGTCGGCCAGCCGGTCGAGAACGGCGGTGATGAACTCCGCCGGGGTGGGCCGGACACCGGCCCGCCGCGTGTGGGCGGCCAGGCCGGCGGCGAGCGCCACCGCGACCGCGCCGGCGATACCCTCCGGGTGGGTATGTGTGACCTCGGCCGATCGGGCGGCCTCGGTGACGATCCGTTGCGGATCGCCCGCGAAGCAGGCGCCCAGCGGGGCGACTCGCATGGCCGCCCCGTTGCCGCGAGATCCCTGGTGCTCGAACAACTCTCCGGCCGCGTCCCGCCAGGGTGTACCGGCACCGATCCGGCGCAGTACCCCGACCGTGTTGAACCCGTAGTCGCGGTGCGGCTGGAACCGGCGCGCGAAAGCGGTGGCGAGCCGATCCTGGTCGATCGCACCGTTGCGCAGCAGTTCGGCGACCACGCTGCAGGCCATTTCGGTGTCGCCGGTCCACGCCCAGGGCCGCTCGGTGGGCAGCTCACCCGCGCGGAGGTCGTCGATGGACCGGCGCATGACCGGAAACTGCTGGCCCAGCGCATCTCCCACGGACAGGCCGTCCAGCGAATCGAGCATCGAGTCGATGTGCATCGCGTCGAATGGTAGCCGGATCGGGTACTCGTCCGATCACCACCACAGTGAGCGACCTGGAGGCGGCGTGCACGGCAAGGCGGACGAGAACACCAGCGACGGCGTCCATACGTTCGCCGAGCTGTATCACTATCGGATGTTGTACAACGCGCTCGTATTCAACGAGTGGGCGCGCGGCGGCCGATACGACGTGCACAAGAGCATCCGGCACAGCGACGGTGAACTCTGTTTCGGCGGTGGCTGGTTCGTCGTGTACGCGACCTTGCCGACCGGGCAGATCGCCAACCACTACCGGATGCGGCACTGGGGACTGTTCCGGATCCCGGAACGGCAGGTGCCGGCCGTATGGGACGGGCACAGCGCGCGCGAGGCCGCCGAGCGGATGCTCCGATTCCTGCGGGAACCACCGCCGCCGGAATGCGGCCGGGCGCAGGTGTCCTGATCGGTGCCGCGCGCAGCGCCGCCGGCACATGCCTGACGGCGCTGTATGCCGAGGTGAGGGCCTCGCCGCCGGAGTCGGGGCACTCCCGGACACGGCAGCGCCGGAGCCTTTCCGGGGCGGCAGGGCCACCCTTCCGAAGTCGCCGCGGCGCTCCGGCGCTGTCGGACGAGAGTCCAAGTGCCTCTTTCTCATTGGTTTCTCAGCGTTTCTGAGGCGGTATCCGAGGGTGGGACCAGTACGGTGTCGCGTGCCGGGTCGGCCGGTGGTGTAGTGAGTGAAGGGATGTGGGTGTGGCGCGCAGGGTAATTGTCACAATGGTCGATGATCTGGACGGCGAATCCGTCGCGGCGGAGACGGTGTCGTTCGGAGTCGACGGACTGCTGTACGAAATCGACCTCTCCGAGGAGAATGCGCGGGAATTCCGCGCGGCACTGGACAAATGGGTGCCGTTCGCCCGCAGAGTCGGCAAACAGCGCCGGGCGAAAGGACAGACACCGGACCGTCCGCAATCGGCGAAGGCGGTGCGGGAGTGGGCTCGGCGCAACGGGCACGAGGTGCCCGATCGCGGCCGCATCCCCGGTGTTGTGCTGGAGGCGTATCAGCGCGCCGCCGGCTGACGCCCGGGCGCCACGGTAGGCCGTGGCAGTCCCCGGCCGGCGATCTCAGTTCGCCGGCTCGGGCGGGGCATGGACGGCGATCTCACCGCTGAGCGTACGGCCGCCGCTGAGCCGCAGGCGGTCCCCGCTCCAGAATCGGCCGGGGTCGTACCAGTCGGGGCTGCGGGTATCCGGGAGCAGCCCCATCGCCTGGTAGGTGGCCGCCACGATCTCCGCGCAGTAGGCGTTCTCCACCTCGCGGGCAGCGGGCGGGCGGGAGCGGCGGCGCGGCAGCCGGACCCGGCCGCGGAACCAGCGCCCGGCCAGGGCGGCGGTGGACGGGAACGGGGTGCCGTCGAGTCGCGCCACCGTGCGCAGCACGCCGTCCTCCATCTCCCGGGTCGCGGGCGGTTCGAGCTGGCGCAGCCATGCCTGCTGACCGTAGCGGTTCGCCCAGGTCAGTACCGCGTCGCGCAGATTGTGCAATTGAGCGCCGCGGTGCGCGGTGCCCGACCACATATCGGGGAGCGACCGGCCGAGTTCGGCGTGCCAGATCAGCGCGGGAAGATCGTCGATCACCACCGACATACCCACATGGTTGACCGGACTGTTCGTCGTCATCCGGATCATCCGATCGGCCGTGGAATGTCCACGGAACAACCAGATATCGCCCGTCCTGGTGATCTCGACAGCCCGGTCGAGATCGAGATCCACACCCGCCATGGACGTAGCCTATGCGTTATGAGGTGGTGGAAGGTATTGGGTTTGGCGGGGGCGGCCGGTGTGGTGGCCACCGGTGTGGTGGTGGTGCGCGCCGAACGCCGCCGGCGCGCCTACACTCCGGACGAGGTCCGCGAGCAGTTACATGCCCGGTTCGCGCAGGCGGTGGCCGCCGAGCGGGCGGTCGAGGTCCCGGAACCGGAATCACGCGCCGCCCGGGTCCGCGCCCGGGTGCGCCGGCTCTTCCGCCGCTGACGTCCGGGCGCGGCCACCGTTCAGACGACGGTGGCGGCCCGGGTCTGCGCGTAGGTGATGACCTCCTCCGCGAACTCCGACGCCGTGCGGTCGGCGAAGCAGGTCCGCAGCCGGTGGATCGCCAGGTCGAGCTCGGGCCCTGGCCCGCGGTCGGCGAGCAGGACGACGATCGCCTCCCGCGTGCCGATCCGGTCACCGGGTTGCGCCAGCAGTTCGGTCAGGTAGCGGTCGGGGTCGGCGAGCTGAATCGCCCGGCGCGCGTACGCGTGAACCCGGCGGGGGAGTTCGGCGCGGATGGTGTCGAGATCGGTCTGTAGCGCGTGCCCGCCCGGTTGCTCCGGATCGACCCGCAGCGACCACGGCCGGGTGAGTTCCTCGGGTAGGCCGTGGTCGTCGATCAGATCGGGGCCGGTGGCCTCCTCCAGCGGGATCGGGTCGAGGCCCAGGCGTTCGTTGCGCCAGTTGCCGAATTCCCACCATGCCCGCGGCGTGGCGTCGAGATGCAGGCCGAACCGCAGGACCTGCTGACCGTCGGCCCAGGTCCGCGACACCCGGGTGCGGCCGACGGACGCGACGCCCTCCGGCTCGACCCGCACCCAGGGGGCATCGGTGCCGTGAAAACCGTACGGCTGTAGCAACTTTCCTGTTTCGCGCAGCAGGCGCCGCAGTGCCGGATCCGGTCTGACCATTCCGGCAGACTATCGATTCGCCCCGACACCTCGTCGCACCCGGCTCGCCCGGCGGGGTCGGCACCCATTCGGCCGGACGGTACTCGGGACGCCGAGGCGGCCAGGGTGCCGGTATCAGTCGTAGACGTACTGGCCCAGGCCGAGCAGGTTTCCCTCGCTGTCGCGGAACCAGGTGGCGCGTTCCCCGGACGCGCCGGTCGACGGGTAGTGCCCCCGCACCTCGACGATCTCGCTCTCGAATTCCACTCCGCGTTCCCGCAACTGGGCGACGGCCGAATCGAGATCGGGCACCGTGAACCCCATCTGCGTGTGGTCGCCCGAGGCCCGGCCGGCCGACGCGAAGACCACGAATTCGGTACCGCCGCATCGGTAGCGCAAGCCACCCTCACGTTCTTCGGCGGGCTCGAGTCCGAGCCGTCGCGCGTACCAGCTCCGCGCGCGTCCGAGATCCTGCGCCGGCAACCGGACCGCCGCCCGGGCGTGGTCCAGCGGCCCGGCGGTCGCTCCCGCGCGGCGCTTCTTCTCGGCCCAATAGGTGGGCGTGGTCTGGATCAGCTGCACATAGTTGCCGTCGGGGTCCTCGACCGTGGCGAACCACAGTCCCGCCTCGCGGTACTGCACGCCGGATACCCAGGGGACTTCGAAAGCCTCCAATCGTCGCGCGGCGGCGTGGATATCGGGCACGTGATAGTTGATGATCACCCGTCCCGGTTCGGCGGTGCGCGGGGCGAGATCGTCACGGGTGTCGGTGAGCACACCGACACCACCGAATTCGAGGAAGCCGTCGATATCCGGCGTGACACCCAGCACCTGGGCATACCACGCGCGGAGACTGTCCGGGTCGGTGCTGCCGAGGAGAATGCTCTCGATCGAGGTCGCGCTCATACTGCCCTCCGGGTCACGGGTCACGGGTCACGGGTCACGGGTCACGGGTCACGGGTCACGGGTCACGGGTCACGGGTCACGGGTCACGGGTCACGGGTCACGGGTCACGGCCCGTCACGCGTCGACCGTGACCGAGTGGTGCCGCCGCGTACGCGCTCGACGGACGACTCGCCGGCGCGCCCGGCGCGGTACCGGTCCGTCGGTGGGACCGTTCCGGGCCGCCGGAGGGTCGGCGGGGCCGGAATCGCGCATCCAATGATAGGCGCGCGAAACCGGGCACCGCCGTACGGACGCTCAGGCGGTGGTGGCCCGTTCGAGGTTGCCGATGATGCGTGCCATGACGTCCATCATCTGTGTGAACTCCTGCTCGCTCACGCCGTCCGCCGAGAGGTCGCGGATGCGGCCGACCGAGTCGGCGGCTGTGGCCCGGGCGGTGCGTCCGGCTTCGGTGAGGGTGTACCGCCCGTCGCCGTCCCGGCCGACCCATCCGCGCTCGGTCAGCGTGGCGACCACCTCGCGTGGGTCTTCCTTCTCGACCTCCCAGAACGGGCGGAGCGCGTCGGTCAGTTCCGTGTCGCCGGCCGGGCCGGCGGCGAGGGCGTTGAGGGTCTGCCATTCGCGCCGGGAGAGCCCGGCTTCGGCGACCAGTCGGTCGAAGGCCAGGTCGATCAACTGGTCGAGACGTTTGACCTGGTAGCCGATGAGCCGGTGCTCGCCGGCGGGTGCCGGTTCCACCGGCGAGCGGTCGGCGGAGGGATCGCCGCAGGCGGCGGCCAGCGGGATGAGTAGCGCGGTGGCGGCGCCGAGTAGCAGGGTGCGGACGTTCATCGGACTCCTGTCGGATACATGACTAACTATAAGTAGTTGTCATTTAACATGTACATGTCCGTAATAACATGTCCCGGTGGACGATGTCGAGCGCGTAGAACGAGCGATGGTCGCGATCCGCCGTCGGCAGACCCGGCGAGCGCTCGCGAAGGAGGGAGAACCGGCCGGGCAGTCCTTCGAAGTGCTGGACGTGATCGAAGCGAAGCCGGCCCCCACGGTGTCGGTGGTGGCCGCCGCGCTGGCCGTGGACCAGCCGCGGGCCAGCAAGCTGGTAGCGGCCGCGGTGGCCGAAGACCTCGTCCGCCGGGTCGCCGATCAGGCCGACGGTAGACGTTCGGTACTGGTGCTCACCGAGCGCGGCCGGGAGATCCTCGAGCGGTCCCACGCGCGGCGCCGAGCCGCCTTCGATGCCGCCATGGCCGGGTGGACAGCGGGCGAGCGCAGCGAATTCGCGCGGTTGCTCGATCGTTTCGTGCGGGCGATGCCCTGACACCCCGGCGCGTGGAAACGCCGGGGTGTCAGTGTCATCCGGGATCCGGTTTCGCCCGGTCGCGGTGAGCCGGGTCGGCGCCGCTCCGGAGTCCGCGGGGCCGGGTCAGGTCCGGGCGGCCAGGTGCCCCGCCTGCACACTGTCGCGGAGCCCGCGCCGGAACTTCCGCTGGACCAGGACGGCCGCCGCCCCGGAACCCAGGCACAGGCCGAGCCGGATACCGGGACCGTGCCGGCCGAGCGCGATACCGAACACCGCCATCGCGGGTACGCCGAGGGCGAAGTATCCGATGAGGGTGCTCTGCATACCGGCCTTCGTGTTCCCGATACCGCGCAGCAGGCCGATGCGCAGATTCTGCGAACCCTTGCAGTACTGCTGGACGATGGCGAACCACAGCAGGGTGGAGGCGGCCGCGAGCACCGCGATGTCGTCGCGGTGCGAGCCGAGGAACGGCGCGAGCACGAGATGCGGCCGCCACGGCCCGGGTCGCCAGGGCGTGCGCCACCGGGATATCGGTGATGACCATTCCGCTGGAAAAGGCGAACACCCGGTCGTCCGCGCCCCGCCGGCCCGGGGCCCGGCCCGCCACGATCTCGGGGAGTTCGGCGTCGATGACCAGTTCGCCGTCTGCGCCCCCCGGCCGGGTTCCGGTGACGCCCAGCCGGCCGGTGCTGGTCGCGATCGGGTAGTCCGCGGCACGCAGGGCGCCGCTCTCGACTCCCTTGCTGGCCACCGAGATCAGCAGGCCACCCGGCCGCGGCCATTCGTTGCGTACCTTCGGGTGTGGGCGCGCCCGGAGGCCACCACGATGATGTCGGATTCGGCGATCGCCGCGGGCACATCGTCGACGAGTTCGATACGGTGGATAGTTGACGATACATAGATATGCGCATCAATCTATGTCGAACGGAATCGATCGACGGCTGGTCGGCCGCACGATCGAAGATCTAGGGAACAGAAGGGGCGGAGTTTGTGAGCGCCTGGCTCACGGCGTCCGCCATGCGCGCCCGGAACACCGGGGGAGCGAATGTTTCCGCGTGCGCACGGATCCGGGCCGGATCCAGATCGGTGGTGGACGGGTCGCGCAGGGCGGCAGCGAAACCGTCGATCACCTCCTCGTCGGTTCCGCCCGCGATATGTCCGCCGGTGTGCCCGGGGATCACGGTGTCCAGGGCGCCACCTGCCCCGACCGCCAGGACGGGCGCCCCGCAGGCCATCGCCTCCACCGGCACGATTCCGAAATCCTCCACCCCGGGCATGAGCAGGGCCCGGCAGCTGCGGTACATATCGGCCAGGACGGCGTCCGGGGCGGCGCCCAGGAAGGTGGTCTCCGGACCGGCGATCGCCTCGAGCCGGCGGCGGTACCGGCCGTCGCCGACCACCACCAGGCGCAAGCCGGCCCGCTGGGCGGCACGAATGGCCAGGTCGGGACGTTTGTAGGGGACCAGGCGGCCGGCGAACAGCAGAAAATCCTCACGCGGTACCGCCGGATTCGCGGCGAAGCGGTCCAGGTGCACCGGGGGATAGACGACTGTGGCGGGCAGCCCCCACCAGTCCCGGACCCGGTCGGCCACCGCGCGGGAATTGGCTACCACGGCCGCCAGCCGGGGCGCCGCGGCGGTTTCGGTGCGCCGGGCCAGCACGCCGAGCGCGGCGAGCGCGGCGCGCCCCGCGGGTCCGTCGGCTTCCCGGGCCCGGAACGCGGGATCCCATGCCCAGCGCGCGGGGCTGTGTACGTAGGCGATAACGGGTGCGTCGGTGGCGAAGACCGCCTGGGTTGCGAAGGCATGATGGCTGACCACCACCGCGTCGTACTCCGCGCGCAGGGGGAGCCGGCGCAGCGCGCGCGGGACCAGCGGCAGCAGTGGTGCGTGGGAACGTTTACCGGTGAGCGCGTAGAGGCGGGACAGCCGGGTTCCGGAGACGGTGTCCCACGGTGGATGCGCGATCGCCGGGGCGGCGGCGGGATCGACGATCGGGGCGAACACGCGGGCGCCGGGCCAGGTCCGGCACAGTTCACCGACGACCGCTTCCGATCCGCCGTATTCGGTGAATCGTTCGTGCACGATCGCCAGCCGGGGGCCGCCCGGCCGATCGGTCGCCGTAGGCCGTTCGCTGGAGTCGGAGTGGGTGGCCGGGCCGGGAGCGGCAGCGTTCGCGGTCACCGGGCGACCTCGGTGAGCAGCCGGCGGGGTGCCGCGTGGGCGCGTAGCGCGGGGGCCACCGGGCGGCCTTCGAGCAGGCCGGTGACCGTGCCCTGGTCGAGGGCCCGCCGGTAGACCGCGGCGGCGTGGCGGCACGCCTCGATCGTGTGGTCGATATCGCGGTCGGTATGCGCGGCGGAGGTGACGAACGATTGCCCGAGTACGCCATGTCGCAGCAGTTCCTGGAGGAAGAGTGTGCGGAACTCCTGGGACGGGTGGCCATCCGGATCGAGTGTCCGGAACAGCAGGCACGACGGGCGTCCGGCGAGACACAACCGGTCGCCGATACCCAGTCCGGCGGTGATCTCCTCGATCCCCGCCCGCAGTCGCCGGCCGGCGGCCTCCATCCGGCCCACCGGGTCGGTGGTGGCGTAGGCGTGGACGACGGCCCGGAAGGCGGCCAGTCCACCGGTTTCCGGGCCGTGGGTCGTCGACAGCAGGAACACCCGGTCCGCGTCGGTCCGCAAACCGCCCAGTTCGAGGTATTCCCGGCGCCCGGCGAGGGCGGCGATCGGGAAACCGTTACCCATCGCCTTGCCCCAGCACGACAGATCCGGCACCACGCCGTACACCTGCTGCGCCCCGCCGGCTGCCCACCGGAACCCGGTGATCATCTCGTCGAACACCAGCAGCGTTCCGTAACGGTCGCAGAGCTCTCGCACGCCGAGCAGATAGCCGGGCGGCGGTTCCTGCAGCGCGGTCGCGGCTTCCATGACCACGCAGGCGATCTCGCGCCCGGCCAGCACCTGTTCCAGGGCGGGCAGGTCGCCGTAGGGGAAGGAGACGGTCGGCTGGGGTGGAATCCCGGCCGACATGGCGGTGGTCCCGATGAACCAGTCGTCCACGGAGAAGAAGGGCTGCGCGCAGACGGCGACGGTGATCCGGTCGGTCACCGCGCGCGCCAGCCGCACCGCGGCGGTGGTGGCATCGGAGCCGTTCTTGGCGAACTTCACCATGTCCGCGCCGGGGACCAGCGCCAGGAAATCCTCGGCGGCGGCCAGTTCGGTGACCGTGGGCCGGGAGAAGCTGACGCCGTCGGCGACGGCGGCGGTCACCGCGTCGACGACCGGGCGGTAGCCGTGCCCGAGCGTCACCGAGCGCAGGCCCATCCCGTACTCCACGAATTCGTTGCCGTCGCAATCGGTGACCCGGCAGCCCTGTCCGCGCACCAGTACCGGCGCCATATGCTCGGGGTACTGGTCGGCGCCGCGGGCATAGGTGTGCGCGCCGCCGGGCACCAGGTCGTGCAGCCGCGCCTGGACGCCGGCGCTGCGGCCGAAATCGGTGATCACACTCGCTCCTTCGCGGCTCAGCAGCCGGATTCGGTGAAGGCCTTGAGGTATCCGGCGGTCTGCCGCACATACATCCAGGCCTGGAACACGGGGTCGGTACGGCTCGGGCTGGCGATCATGGTGAGTTCACCGTCGAAGCAGCGGCCGACGATATAGCGGGCCCGGGAGACGTGCGGGGTGAAGGTGACGACGATGATGTGCCGCCAGCCGCCCGCTTCCGCCCGGCGGCGGATCTCCTGGGCTTCCCCGCGGGTGGTCCACGGGTGGGGTTCGAAACAGGTGACCCGGAACGGGTATCCGTTACGGCAGTATCGGTCCATCCGCGGATCGTCGAGTCCGGTGGACGCGGCGATCAGCAACTCCGGCGCCCACTGTTGCCGGGCCAGTTCGAGTCCGACATCGAATCGTTCGTACGGGGTCCCGCCGAGTACCACGATGGCGTCGGCGTGGCGGAGCGGGTCCACCTGCGGCCGGACGAACACCGGCCATCCGGCGACCGCCGCCAGCGTCGCCAGGACGAGGAGAGCGACCGGCACCCGCCACCGCCGGCGGCGGGTGCCCGGGATAGGTGCGGTCATCTCAGCGCACCGGGCGGTCGCGGCCCAGCGGGGCGGTGCGCAGGGCGCCGTCGGGGGAGACCACGAGGCGCCAGTACCCGCCCTCCGGATCCCGCAGGACGACACCGGCGTCGGCGTGGTCGGACAACCACGCCCCACTGGCCAGTACCGAGGCCAGGCCCGCACCGTCGGGGGCGACGGCACGCAGGATCTCCTCCGCGCCCTCGGCGCGGGCGGTGACCGGACCGGTGAACGTCGGCCGGTGGGTCTGGCCGCGGCCCAGGACCTGCCAGTTGCTGGGGAACACCCGCGGGCCGATCTCGGTGCCCGCGCCGGAGATCAGATTCACCGCGATACCCTCCGGGCACCCGGCCTCGGCGATCCGCAGTTCGGCCGGGCTGCCGCCGGGGTCGGCGTCGAAGGCGATATTCGCCAGATACGGCTGCCGGCAATAGATCAGGTCGATATCGCACGAACGTGCCGCGACCTTGCAGTTCACCATGCCGAACTGGGACGGGCCGCCCTTGCCCGCGGCGCCGACCTGCACCGCGATATCGGCGCCCTCGAACCACACATTGGTGAGCCACCAGTTGTTGGCGGCGCCGTCGACGAACAGGTGGCGGTCGGTGGTCGCCGGGTCGTTGTCGGAGACGAATTCGACATTGGTGAGCGACAATCCGGCGTTGTGGTCGTTGCCGGTGCCGAGCACCCCGATGCGATTACCGGAGAACTTCGAGGAGGTGACGTAGTTCTGGATACAGGAGGTGGCCAGGCCGACACCGAAATTGTTGATATCGCAGTCGATGAACGAGGTGCCGCCGGTGTTCGCCTCCAGCACCACACCCGTCTGCGCGGCGTAGCGGGGATAGTTGTCGGCGAGATGGTTGCCGCGGATGAGGACGGTATCGAAACTGCAGCGGAAGCATTCGGTGAGCCGGACCGCGGTGGCCTGCGGCCCGGACAGATAGAACCCCATGCGCGCGAACCGGACCCGCTGTTTACCCTCCAGATCGACCAGAGTGGTGTCCTGGTCGCAGAACACCGTGGTCACATCGGCGCCGTCGCCGTAGACGACGGAATGGTCGGGCAGGTCGGGCCACGCGGTGACCCGGTACTCGCCGGCGGGGAGATACACCACCGGTGGGGCGCCGTCGGTGCGGCACGCGGCGGCCAGCGCCTCGGTATCGTCGGCTTGCCCGTCGCCGACCGCCCCGAACGCGCGGATATCGCGCACGGTCGGCGAGGCGGTGCCGGTCGCCAGCACGATGGGCGCGGGCGGGCCCGACGCGACCAACGGGACTGTGACGGCGCCGATTCCGGCGGCGCCCAGGCTCGCCGCGAGCAGATCGCGCCGCTGGATCCGCCGCTTTCCGTCGTCGCGGCGCGCTCGATGTTCGCTCACGAGCGCCGCCACCAGGTCCGGCGGGGCGCCACCGCGACCACCCCGGAGACGGTGGCACCGGCCGCGGTCAGCGCGGTGAGCGCCGACTCGATCCGGTCGCGCCGGCCGCGACCGAGCCGCACCACCGCGACGGTGCCCGCCGCCTTGGCCGCGACGGCCGGGGCGTCGGCGGCGGCGACATCGACGATCACGCGGTCGAAGCGTTCGGCGACCTCGCCGAGAATCGTCTGGAAGCGCGCGGAGGCCAGCAGATCCGGTGTCCGTTCGTCGGGGCTGCCCAGGGCCAGCACGACCACCGATCGCTGCGGCCAGGCGACGAACGTCTCATCGAGATGGACATCCTCACGCAGGACGGCGGCCAGCCCGTCCGCCGCCCGGGCGCCGGTCTCGGTGGGGACCGCCGGCGCGGGCGCCGGGAGCTCGTCGAGCGCCGCGGCCGGCTTGCCCCGCAGATCGAGTTTCACCGTCGGCGGGTCGAAGATCTCCCCGCGGATCGCCGCGGAGGTGCGGCCGGACGCAGCGGTCACCAGCTCGCGGGCCTGCTTCCCGTCCCGGACCGGCCAGTCGCCGGTCGTCGCGGGCGACTGGAGTGCGGATTCGGGCAGCAGGGCCGAGACACCGTGACCGGTCGTGTTCGCATCGATCACCAGGACCTGTGCGCCGGTGGCGCCGAGTACCGAGGCCGAGCCGAGGACGAGGGCGGGTTCGGGCTTCGCGTCCAGTGCCGTGAAGATCAGCGGTTTCCCCTCGGGCAGGCGGGCGCGCAGCGCCCGCAGCTCGCCCGGCTCCCGGTGGGTGCCCGGCGCGACCGTGCCCAGCACCGGCTGTCCCAGCGCCGCGAGTTCCGCGCTGTCGCGGACCCGGGTGTTCAGCCGATCCAGCAGGTAGGCCAGGCCCGCGCCGAGCAGCAGGCCGGCGAGTGCGCCGACCGCGTACAGCCGGGACCCGCCCGGGCCACTCGCCTCGACGGGCGCCTGCGCCGCGTCGACGACCGCGACGCGCGCGGCGGGGGCGGCCGTGACCTCGATGGTCTCCAGTTCGTCGACCAGCGCGCGGAACTGGGCGACCACCTGGTCGGTGAGCACCCGGCTGGTCTCGGGATCCTCGTCGGTCACCGAAACCCGCAGCAGCGAGGTGGCCGGCGGGGTGTCGGCGGTGATCGCGGCGGCCAGTTCGTCACGGTCCAGGTTCAGCCCGAGCTGACCGATGACCCGGTCCACCACATGGTCGCTGGTGACGAGCTCGAGATAGGACCGCACTCGCTGCTGGGCGGCCAGCCCGCCCTGATAAGAATCGGCCACCGAGGTACCGGTGGCCATCGATACGTAGAGGGTGCTGGTGGCCGTATAGGTGGTCGGCGTCGATTGGACCTGATACGCCGCCAGGCCCACACCCAGCGCCACACCCGCCAGCAGCATCGCCCAGTAGCGGCGCAGCAGGCGCAGGTAGTCGGGCAGTTCCATCATTGTCTTCCTTCACTTCCCACGCTTGCGCCGACCGGTACCGCGACGGGTCCGGCCGGTGGTTGTCCATCGGGTGCACCGGGCGGCCCCGGCGGTCCGTGTATGCGCCGCCACTGGCCCACGGCCAGCCGGACCAGCCAGGCCAGCACCACGACCTGCAGATATTTTCCGAGAGTTTCGGCGCTGCCGAGCATGCCGCGTTCGAAGACGACCGGTACCTCGATCAGCGCGACACCGAACAGCACCGGCACCGGATGCCGCGCGTACAGCGACCGCGCCCAGCCCACCAGGACCACCGCGGTGAACGCGACTCCGGCGACGACCCCCGGCAGGCCGCCGATCACATAGCCTTCGCTGATATTGCCCTCCGCCAGCGATACCGACACCTGGCTCATATCCACCGAGGCGCCGCGTACCTCGCTCGCCCAGGCGGTTCCGGCGTGCAGCTTCTCCTCGGCCAGCAGTTGCGCCGGCACCATACTGCGCGCCAGATGCCCGACCACCTCGCCGGGGCCCAACCAGGAGTTCGGCCCCACGTAGTAGGCGTCGGTGGCGGCTTCGAGCAGGTCGAACCGGCGCAGCAGACTCAGGAATGGGCGCACGCTCTCGGGGTAGGCCCCGTCCACGGCCGCCGCTTCGGCGCGCAGATACGGTGAGGTCTTCAGCGACTGCAGCCAGTCGAAGCCGACGATACCGGTCACCGAGACCGCCCCGATTCCGAGCACTTTGTCCCGGGTCCAGCCGGTGAGCGCGAAACGCACCGCGACCGCCAGCGCGGCCCCCAGGATCGGCGTTTTCGATTCCGTGGCCATGGTCCACCACAGTTCGCCGGCCATCAGCACGCCCAGCACCGCGATGGTGCCGGACTGCCGAGGCGGCCGGGCGAAGACGATCAGTCCGATCGCGCCCAGGATGGCGGGCATGGTGAGCAGGCTCAGCACCGGTGAGGCGCTCTGCACATCGCCGGCCTGCCCGGCGGCGCCGGTGGCCACGCTGAGCAGCCGGGCGAAGGTGCCCAGGACGTAGAGCACCCACAGGGTGGCGATCAGATCCGGATCCCCGGCCAGCGGCGCCCGCCCCGGCCGTGGCCGGCTCCGGGTCCACAGCGCGAAAACCAGCACGATCAGCGCGTAGACGGTGAGACCGAACGCCACCGGACGCAACGCGGCCTCGATCCCCACGTCGTATCCGATCTCGGCCAGCCGCGGGTCGGCGACATTGTCACCGAAATGCGGATCGGGTCGGACGGTCAGCAGCACCACCGGGCGTGCGACATAGGACATCGCCCAGTACACCGCCTGCGCGATCAGCAGCACCCGCAGGACGCCGTGGGTGAGCAGGGCGGCGCACACCATGGTCGCCAGCGCCGCGACGACGACCAGCAGCGGCCCGTTCGAGGTGATCAGGTCCGGGATCACCATCGGCACCGTCGCGCGGTCGGCGGTTCAGTCCAGCGCACGCAGGATCTCCTTCGCCCGGTCGGTATAGGTGTGACCGCCCTCGACGATCCGACGGTATCCGGCCTCGGCGGTCTTGGCCGCCTGATCCGGGTACAGCGCGCAGCGTTCCAGGATCTCGTCGAGCTCGTCGCGGCTGGAGAACAGGAAGGCCTCGGTGCCGTCGTCGAGCAGTTCGGCGTGTTCGTCGGTGCGTTCACCGACGAACAACCCGCCCGACGCCGGTACCTCGAAGGTGCGGCAGGTGTGGGTATCGCGGTTGGCGGAGTTGAGCAGCACCAGGTTCGCCGTCACCGATGCCACCGCGATCGCGAAATCCTCTCCGTACACCGGTCCCGCGACCGCGGCGCGGGTGGTCTGCAACTGGCGTACCCGGCGCCAGCCCGGCCCGCGCACCAGCAGCTGGGACCCGTAGGTGCGGGCCAGGGAGACCATGCCGGGCCGCCGGTCCGGGCGGCAGGCGCCGATGAAACCGACCAGGAACTGCCGGGTTCCGCGCCGGGCCGCGGGGTGATGCCAGGCCGGATCGTAGGCGCTGCGCACGAACAGGGTCCGGGAGACGCCGCGGCCGGTGAGTTCGGGGAGGTTGTGGCGTTTGGTGGTGACCACCATGTCCCATTCGGACTCGTGCGCGAGATAGTCCGCGGTGGTGTTGGCCGGATTCGAGACATCGTCGGGGCTGTAGTGCACGTGGTGCGCGGCCGGGATCTCCAGCAGCCGGGACTGGTCGAGATACACCGATTTGAAACCGAACACCAGGTCCGGATGCAGTTCGGCGGCGGCCCGCTCCAGCCGGGTGTGCACCCGGTCCACCGTCCACGGCGCCCGGCGTTCACCGGTTTTCGCGTACAGCCACGACGGCGTCAGCCGCGGCGGCAGGGTCACCGGTGTGGAGTCGACCACGATCACCTCGTGGCCGAGCCGGCGGAACCCCTCGGCGAGCGAGCGGGCGTTGCTGCCCAGCCAGTCGTCGCCGACGAACAGAATCCTCATCGCGTCCCTCTCCTCTGCGCACCGGCGGGCTGCGCAGCGCCCGCGGTGCGTTCCCGCACGATCAGTGCGCGCATCCGCGCGAGATACCAGATCGCCACCGCGAATTCCGCGGCCACGATCCCGGCCGCCAGCGTCCATACCGAATGGGTGCGCAGGGTGAGCAGCAGCGCGCAACCCGCCACGACGGTGCCGGTGGCCGAACCGATCAGCACTCCGACGGTGTCCTGCCGGACCGGCAGGACCGCGGTGGTGACGAACGAGGTGACGGTGGTGGCCGGCAGGATCAGCGCCTCGAGCCGCAGTACACCGGCCGCGCCGCCGAACTCGTCGCCGAACACCAGCCCGATGACCAGCGGCGCCGCCACCCACAGCGCCGCGGTCGCGACGCAGGCCGCCGCCACACAGACGCCGAGCGCGCGCAGCGCGTCCGGCCAGAACCGTTCCTCACCATTCCGTTTGGCCATCCGCGGCAGCAGCGCGAAACCGATCGGGTCCAGCAGCGACTGCACCGCCCGCACCAACCGGTCCGCGGCGGAGTACAGCCCGAGCGACGCCGCGTTCAGCACCGCGCCGTAGACGGCGGCCGCGCCCTGCCCGTAGCTGGTGGTCAGCAGCCGTCCCGTCACCACGGGCAGTGCCGCGCGGATCAGTTTCCACGCCCCGCGCGGACGACCGGGCGGACCGAACGCACGCCAGGTGTCCCACCAGGTCAGGGCGAGGCTGATCACCGAGGAGGCGAGCAGGCACAGCATGGCCATCGCGGCGGTCGGGAACCGGGGCAGCAGGGTCAGCAGCGCGACGAGATAACCCACGCGGGCGACCGATTGGTAGAGCGTGGACGCACCGAAGCGGCCCTGGCCGATCAGCACCCAGTCCTCCGACATCGACCAGAAGCCGCCGACGAACAACCCCAGCAGCACCATGCCCAGGTAGTCCGGTGCGCCCGCGGACACCGCCGTCACCAGCGCCGCCGCGAGCACGCCGAGGATGCCGCCGCGGATCGCCAGGTAGGTGCCGCGGGTGTGGTTCACGACCTCCCGGTCGGTACCCGACTCCTGGATGCGCGCGGCCAGATAGGAGGTGATACCCAGGTCGACGATCAGCGAGCCGAGGAAGTACGCCGACATCCCGATGGCCAGCAGCCCCATCCCGGAGGTGCCGAGCAGTCGCGCGATCAGCGGCAGGGTCGCTACCGTGACCAGGTACTGGCCGTATTTGCCGAAGCTGACGTAGGCGATATCGCGCAGGACCGTCGCCAGTTCCCGCAGTCGCGCCGCCCTGGTCCGCGGCTCCGTCTCCGCCGGCGGGATCGTCGTGATCAGCGGGAGTTTCTCGGTCGGCCAGTCGGCGAAGGCCGGGATGATCTCGGTCGGCAGGTCGTAGTCGGGAACGCGCAGGCCGTCCATCGCCACCGGATAGTGTCGGTGGACGATACGGATCGGAATGGTGTGCGGGTCGGCAGGGTTCATCGGGCGCGTACCGCCCGTCGGCCGGTGACCTGTTCCAGTAACCCGGTGACCGCTCGGGCGGTCGCGGCGATCCCGAACTCGGCGCTGCGTTCCTGTGCTGCCGCACCCAGCCGGGTGCGCAGGGCCGGGTCGGCGATGAGCCGGTCCAACGCGGCCGCGAGCGCGGCGGGGTCGCCCGGTGGGGTCAGCAGACCGTCGACCTCGGACCGCAGGATTTCGGCCGGACCGCCCGCGTCCGCCGCCACGACCGCACACCCGGCGGCCATGGCCTCCACCACCACTTGTCCGAAGGGTTCGGCGAGCACCGAACAGTGCACCGCGATATCGGCCCGGGCGAAGTAGGGTCCCGGATCGTCGACGTGACCGGTGAATTCGACCGGCAGTCCGAGTGCGGCGGCCGTGTGTTCCAGTTGCGTGCGGTAGTCCTGTTCGCCGAAGAACGTGCCGCCCACCAGTTGGACGACGGCCGGTCGGTGGCGCAGCAGGGGGAGGGCGCGCAGCAGGACGTCCTGCCCCTTCCACGGGGTGAGGCGGCCGACCATCGCGATCCGTACCGCGTCCGGTTCGCGCGGGGCCGCCCGGTGCGGGGCCGCGAGGGGCTCGACGCCCGGATAGGCGATCACCGCGACCCGGCCCCGGGTGTAGAGGGTGCGCAGGGTGGACCGGCTGTTGGCGACGATGCCGCGCGCGACCGTCCAGCCCAGCACCCGCAGCGCGAACGCCAGGCCGCGGCCGAAATATTCGCCGCTGACCCGGTCGTGGACCTGCCAGACCAGCGGCACTCCGGCGCGTCGGGCGGCCACGGCACCCATCAGCAGGGCCTTGGTGCTCTGGGCGACCACCACATCGGCGCCCTCGGCCCGGACGATCGTCCCGAGGCGGGCGCCGAGCCGTATCAGGCCGCCCGCCCCGGTGAGCAATCGCAGCGGTCCGGAGCCGTCGACGGTCAGCGAGCGGCTGTCGAACGCGTTGCCGCACACGGTGACCGGTATCCGGTGGGCGCGGAACCGGTCGACCAGCGGCCCGGGGGCGGTGAGCAGCATCGACGCGTCCACCGTGCCGCCCGCGCGCAACGCGGTCAGCAGCCGCAGGGTCGCGAGTTCGGCACCGGAGGGCTCGGCGGTATGGGAGAGGAATACGGCGCGGATCATCCGGTCAGCTCCCGGTAGAGAGCGATATGCCGGTCGGCGGCAGCCGACCACGAGAAGGTTTCGGCATGCGCCCGGCAGCGGCCGGGGCCGGGGACCGCGCCGTCGAGCGCGGCGGCCAGCCGGGCGGCCAGCGCGCCGACCTCGCCCGGGGCGACGATCAGCGACGGGTCCAGGCCGCGGACCGAATCCGGCAGGCCGCCGCACGCGGTGACGACCGGCGCGCGGCCCGCCGCCAGCGATTCCAGCGCGATGAGCCCGAAACCCTCCAGCGCCACCGACGGCACCACGGTGACCGTGGCCCGCCCGTACCAGCCGGTGAGTTCGGCGTCGGTGACCCGGCCGGTGAAGGTGACGCTCGACCCCAGATCGCGCGCCTGTTCCCGCAGCGACGCCTCGGCCGTACCGGTGCCGACCAGTACCAGCCGGGCCTCCGGGTGGGCGGCCCGCACCGCGGGCCAGGCCCGCAGCAGCACATCGATACCCATCCGGTGTTCCAGCCGGCGCACGCAGAGCACCAGTGGCGCGGCGTCGCCGGGCAGCGGAGCGGGGCGGAACCGGTCCAGGTCGACACCCGGCGCGATCACCGCCACCCGGTCCGGTCGCACCCGGTAGTCGTGCACCAGCAGGTCCCGGAAGTGCTCGGACAGGACGACGAACCGGTCGGCCGGGCGGGCGCGCAACCGTTCCAAGGCGTATTTGGCGCCGGCGGCCAGCGCACTGCCGCCGGCCGCCCGGCTCTCCGCCGCCCACGGCCCGTGGAAATGCACCACCAGATGCCGGGTGCGGGCATCGGGCGGTCCGTACAGCGCGAAATGCCGGTCCAGTACGGTCGCCCGGCCGGACGCGGCGGGCCGGTCGTCCCGGAATGCGGTGCGGGCGCGACGCCATGTAGAGCCCCCGACCGGTCCCCACGACCGCCCGCCCGCCGGTGCGTCACCGAACGCGGCGGCCGAGACCTCGACCTCGGGCCGGTCGGCCAGCGCCGCGAAGAGATCGGTGAAGTAGCGGTTCAGCCCGCCCGCCGCGGTCCCGAACCACTCCGATCCGGTCATATGAACCCGCGGCACCGCGGCCGGCGCGCTCATCGGCGCGACCCGATCCGGGCCCGGGCGAACTGTCCCGCCCGCACCCGCAACCGTTCCAGTGCCGTCCGCGCCAGCCGCAGATCGCCGAGGGTCACATCCAGCGGCGAGACCAGCGGCGGGCAGTCCCGGGCCAGGCGGTGGTGGAACCGCAGGGTTTCGCTGAGTTTGCTCACCGTCGAGGTGCGCGCGCAGAGATTGAACGACGAGGCCCGCCAGGCCGCGGCCACCTCGGTCAGGCCGAAGAACAGCCCGAACTGCCCGACCCGCGCGAACAGGTCGACATCCATCGGGAACACCAGGTCCCCGCGTAATCCGCCGACCCGGTCGAAGTGTGCGCGCCGGAACATCGCGGCGGCGGTGGGACCGAATTCGGCGGGCCCGCGGCGCACAATGGTGCGGGCCAGTGCCCGGGAGGTGCGGACCCCGTCCAGACCCGGCAGGCCCAGCCCGGTCTCCACCAGCTCGCCCTGTTCGTCGATCACCTGGAATCGGCTCGAGCTGATGGCGAATGCCGGATCGGCCATCACCTCGAGCTGCGCCGCGAGCGAACCGGGCAGCAGGATATCGTCGGCGCACACCACTTTCACCAGCTCCCCGGTGGACAGCGCGATGGCGCGATTCCAGTTGTCGCCGATGGCCAGCGTGGTGGCGTTGCGTTCCACCCGGATCCGCGGATCGTGGAAGGACGCGGCGATCTCGCCGGTGGCGTCGGTGCTCGCGTTGTCGAGCACCACCAGTTCGAAGTCGACGTCCTGACTCAGAATCGAACGCAGCGTCTGTTCGAGTGTCCGCGCGGCCTCGTAGGCCGGGACACAGATCGACACGCTGACCACTGGTGATCCTTTCGATGGAATGGAAGGGGATACGCCGGGGATGACGGCGTATCCGAGGCAACGGTTTTCTGCCCGTGGATCGGTTGGCCCGATCGCCGGAACGTGTGGTTTCGCGGAACCGTCCGGGGTGTGAAGGAGCAGTGGTTCGCACGCCCGCGGGCTGGGGGTACTACCGGATGGGCCGCTCCCACGCCGGGTCGGCCGGATCGTCGATGAACCAGCGTCCGGCCAATTCGGGGAACCGCTCGGAGACCTCGGGGAGCAGGTCGGGCACCGTCAGCAGCACCCGATCCGGCCGGGCGGCGACGAGGTCGGCCGGGGCGATGATCGGCACATCCGTCCCCGGCATCCGCCGGCCCTGCTTGGCCGGTGCCGCATCGGCGACCCCCGCCAGCAGTTCCCGCCGCACCCCCGCCCGGCAGAACAACGCCACCGCGCGCGAGGCCGCTCCGTAGGCGTACACGCGCTCGCCGCGCGCCGCCGCGGATTCCAGGGTGGCGCGCAGGCTCTCGGTGTGCCGGTCGGCCGCTCGTTGCAGACCGCGCAGTACATCCGGGTCGGCCGTGCCGGCCTCTCTGTCCAGGATCCGCCGCACCGCCGCACCGGGTTCGGCGGTGCCGTGCACCGCCGCCAGCAGCACCGTGCCCCCGTACAGGTCGAAATCCCATGCATCCACCACCGACATTCCGGCGCCGTGCAGCAGCGCACGCAGTGCGGGCAGGGAGTAGTACGCGAAATGGCCGTGCCGCAGCGCGTTCCACTGGTCCTGCGTCACGATCGTGTGCAGCGGGTGGTACTGCAGCAGCAGCACCCCGGCGGGCGCGGTGGCCGCCGCCCGGCCGGCCACGGCCGCCGCCTGATCCCGCTCGTGCATGAGACCGAACGAATCCAGCACCACATCGGCGGCCCCGTCGGAGACGGCGAACCCGTGCTCGGCCAGCAACTCCAGCCAGCTGCCCCCGTGCGGGCTGGTGAACTCGCGCACGGTCCGGCCCCGCAGCAGACCCGCGCCGGCGACCCGCCGCACCGCGTCGGCGGCCTGTTCGCGCAGTGCGCGCGGCTCCACGCCGCGCGGTTCGGCGGTGACGGTGTCGTCGTGCGCCAGTTGCGCCAGCCCGCAGCCACGGCAGACCACCATCGCCAGCGGGTGGGCGGCCTCGTCCGGCCGCGGGGTGGTGTCGGCCGGCGGAAAGTGATCCGCCGCCGGCATCGCCCCGAGATCCAGTACCGTCACCAGCTCCGCGCCGCGGCAGGCCCGGCAGCCCGGTGGGTCGGCCGGGGGCGGTTCGAGCAGGGCCGCGCGGCCGCCGCGCGCCGTATCGGATCCGCTCATGGCACCATCACCCGGTGCGAATCGAACAGGCGGACCTCGCCGATGTGCTGATCCTGGTGCCCGAACCCTTCCGCGACGCCCGCGGCCTGTTCACCCGCACCTTCGATACCGAGATCTTCGACGCCCACCTCGGTCCCGGCGCGTCCGCGGCGTTCGTGCAGGATTCGCAGTCGCGGTCGGCGCGCGGGGTGGTGCGCGGTATGCACGGACGCGGCGGGCGCGGTGAGGCCAAACTGGTGCGCTGCGCGCAGGGCGCGGTGCACGACATCCTCGTCGATATCCGGCCCGATTCGCCCACCTTCGGTCGTAGCCAGGCGTTCCTGCTCGACGACGCGGAGTTCCGGCATCTCTACGTGCCGGCGGGGTTCCTGCACGGTTTCCAGGCGCTCACCGACACCGCGGACGTGTGCTACCGCATCGACCGACCCCACGATCCGGCCGAGGACCTCGCCGTCGCCTACGACGATCCCGATCTCGCACTGACCTGGCCGCAGGAGGTCACCCTGGTCTCCGCCCGCGACCGAGCCGCGGGCAGCTGGCGGGAACTGCTCACCACACACCTCACACACCGGTCCTGACCCGCCGCAGCGTCTCGTCCACCGCGCCCGACTCACCCAGTTGCCGCAGCCGCGCCAGGCGTACGAACCGGCCCGAGAAATCGGCGGCGGTCAGTCCGCCGGCGGTGTACTCGGCGTAGAGCTGCGCGGCCCCCTCGGGGATGGTCCAGCGCGCCTCGAACCCCAGCTCCCGGCGCGCGGCGCCGAAATCGACCCGGTAGGACCGCGGATCGGCCCCCGACTCCCCGGTGATCAGTACCTCGGCGCCGGGCACCACCTCCGCGACCGCCTGCGCGATCTCGGCGACCGTGCGGTTGTTGGTCTCGGTGCCGATGTTGTAGGCCCGGGCGTGAATCGCCGCGACCGGCGCCTCCAGGCAGACCGCGAACGCTTCGGCGATATCCGCGGCGTGCACCAGCGGCCGCCACGGCGTGCCGTCGGAGAGCACTTTCACCACGCCGTCGAGTACGGCGTGGCCGACCAGATTGTTGAGCACGATATCGGCGCGCAGCCGCGGTGAGAAGCCGAACGCCGTCGCATTGCGCAGGAACACCGGTGCGAAACGGTCGTCCGCCATCGCCACCAGGTCGTCTTCCACCCGCACCTTGCTCTCGGCGTAGGGGGTGAGCGGGCGCAGCGGTGCGCTCTCGTCGACCAGTCCGTCGCCGGCCGCGCCGTAGACCGAGCAGGTGGAGGCGTACAGGAAGCGGCGCACCCCGGCCTCTTTGGCCAGTCGGGCCAGCCGCACCGACGCGTGATGGTTGATGTCGTGGGTGATCTCGGGGATCAGGGAGCCCAGCGGATCGTTGGACAGTGCCGCGAGGTGCACGACGGCGTCGAACCCCTCGAGCTGCTCGATCGTCACATCCCGTAGGTCCACGGCCAGCCGGGGCGGGTCCTGGGGTGCGGGACCCAGGACGCAGTCGGCGAACCAGCCGGCGTCCAGTCCGATCACCTCGTGCCCCCGGGCCCGCAGCACCGGGACCATGACGGTACCGAGATAACCCTGATGACCGGTGACGAGAACGCGCACTCCTACACACCTCCCAGATCGAGGACGGCTTTGGTCAGTTCGAAACCCTCCGCGTACTCGCTGTGGCACTGCACGCCACGGATCCGCGCCAGACCGAGAAACGCGGCCTCGTCGAACCAGTCGCGGTGTGCTTGCGAGGGATAGCATTCGGCCAGCAGCCGGGCCTTCTCCGCGGCGATCTCCGGTGCCACCGGATGCAGGACGACCGGCCGGGGCGTATCGGTCTCCCATTTGAGGATTTCGTAGCCGAGTACCAGATGATCACGGAACTCCGTGGTCACCAGTTCGGCCAGCAGACGGTGGTCTTGATGGGCGTCGCCACGCTGCGGGGCGAAGACGAGCTCCGGGTCGGTGTCGCGCCGGAACTCGGCGAGCGCGCTCTTGACCCGGTCCCAGTGCGCCGGAGCCCGCCCGTCCGGCACGTCGAGGACCGTCAGGTCCAGCTCGGCGTCCGCGCAGAAACGTTCGAGGGCGGCGCTCTCTTCCGACGCGCGGGCGGTACCGCTGCCGGACAGGACGAGCGCCCGCACGCGTAGTCCCGGATTCCCGCGGGTCAGGGTCAGCAGGGTGGCGCCCATTCCGATGGCGATATCGTCGCAGTGCGCGCCGAGCAGCGCGATCTCACCGAGTCGCGCGGGAGCGAGAGTGATCACGAAGCGGCCCGCTCCCAGACCATCCACGGGCGGTCGCCCCGGTGATATCCGGCGTCGAGTTCGGCGCGTTCCTTGAACGTATCGGCCGGTTTCCAGAAGCCGTCGTGCCGGTAACCGTAGAGCCGGCCGAGCGCGGCCAGCGCCCCGCAGCTGTCCTCCACCAGGTCCCCGCCTTCCGGCAGATGATCGAAGATCTCCTGGGTGAGTACGAAATAGCCGCCGTTCTCCCAGATCGGGAGCTTGCCGACCGCGGTGATCTGCTTGACCTCGCCACTGGGCAGCACATCCACGCAGTGGAACGACGACTGCGGCGGCACGATCATCATCGATGCGGCGGCGCCGGATGCGGTGAACCGGTCGATCATCAGATCCAGCGGGGCATCGGTGAGCACATCGGAGTAGTTGGCCAGGAACATATCGTCGCCCTCGAGGTAGGGGCGCACCCGGCGCAACCTTTCCCCGATGGCCGATTCCAGGCCGGTATCGACGAAGGTGATCGTCCAGTCGGCGATATCGGAGTGCAGTAATTCGACCCGGCCGTCGCGGATGACGAAATCGTTGGACATCGTCTCCTGATAGGTCAGGAAGAAATTCTTGATGTGGTGGGCGCCGTAGCCCAGGCAGAGAATGAATTCGGTATGCCCGAAATGCGCGTAATAGCGCATGACGTGCCAGATCAGCGGCCGTGGGCCCACCATCTGCATCGGTTTGGGCGGGCTGTCGTTCTCCCCGCTGCGCATCCGCATTCCGTACCCACCGCAGAACAACACGACCTTCATCGCGCGGCGACCTCCGCCGGGCTCGGGGCGACCACCCGGACGGTGGGCAGCGGGAACACCAGCTGTCCACCCCATTCCCCGATATGGCGCAGCTGCGCGGTGAGTTCGGTTTCCAGATTCCACGGCAGCACCAGCACGAAATCGGGGCGGTCGGTGTCGATCCGCTCCGGGGGATGGATCGGTATGCGGGTGCCCGGGGTGTAGCGGCCGTGCTTGTAGGGATTGCGGTCCACCGTGTACTCGAGCAGGTCGGGGCGGATACCGCAGTAGTTGAGCAGGGTGTTGCCCTTACCGGGCGCGCCGTAGCCGACCACTCGCCGCCCGGCCGCCTTCTGGTCGAGCAGGAAGCGCAGCAGATCCTGGCGTACCCGTTCGGCCTGTTCGCGCAGGGACCGATAGCCCTCGACCGCGTGCAGGCCGGAATCCGCCTCGATCGCCAGCAGTTCGGCCACCCGCGGCGAGGGTTCGGCCACCGCCTCGGGACGCGCCCAGATGCGCAGCGATCCGCCGTGGGTCGGCAGTGTTTCCACATCCGCGACCGCCAGCCCGGCCGTGGCCAGCGCCCGCTGCGCCGAGGCGAGGGTGTAGTACTGGAAGTGCTCATGGTAGATCGTGTCGAACTGGCCGTGCCGCACGAGGTTCAGCGCATGGTGGACCTCGATCGAGACCCAGCCGTCCTCGGCGACCAGCATGCGCAGCGCGCGGGTGAAACCGCGCAGGTCGGGGATGTGGGCGTACACATTGTTCGCGACCACCAGGTTCGCGGCACCGTATTCGGCGCGAACCCGGCGGGCCGAGTCCTCGGTCAGGAACTCGGTCAGCGTCGGCACGCCGGCCGTCCGCGCGGCCGCGCCGACGTTCGCCGAGGGCTCGATGCCCAGGCAGGGAATACCCGCCGC